>CACZPY010000192.1 GCA_902783135.1 uncultured bacterium | reverse complement strand
TCATGCTGCTCTACCACATGAACTTCGGCTGGCCGCTCGTCAGCGAAAAGAGCGAACTCGTCGCCGCCGAACACCGGGTGACGCCGCAGAACGTCCACGCCGCCGAAGCGGTGGCGGTCTGGAACCGGGTGCTCGCTCCGCGCGAAGGCTTCGCCGAGCAGGTGCTGTATCACGAGATCCCCGCCGACGCCGACGGCATGGCGGCGATGACACTCAAGAATCCCGAACTCGGCATCACGCTAAAATTGGAGTACCGTACGGCGGAACTGCCCTATCTGATACAGTGGCGGCAGTTCGGCTGCGGCGAATATGTGCTGGGACTCGAACCCGGCAACTGCTTCCCCGAGGGGCAGGCGATCATGGACAAGAAGGGGATGCTGCGGCATTTGAATCCCGGAGAAAAGACGCGCACTCTGATCCGGGTGTCGCTGTCCTGAACATGAGGACGTATTGGCGGTGAAAGCGTTCGAAAAAACTTCCGCGCCGGTCTTTTATATAGTGGCGCTGGGGTGTCCCAAGAACCTCGTCGATGCGGAACTGCTCTCCGGTTCGCTGATGCGTTCGGGGTACGCGTTGAGCTTGGATCCCGAGGCGGCGGATGTGTACATCGTCAATACCTGCGCGTTTCTGCCCGCCGCGCGGAGCGAGGCGGTGCAGGAGATCGCCGCCGCACTGGAATGGAAGTCCCGCGCCCCCGGACGCAGGGTCGTCGTCGGCGGGTGTCTCACCGAGTACGACAAGGATTCCGGAGAATACCGCAAACGCTTTCCCGAGGTCGATCTCTGGTCGCCGGTCAACGATGTCGAACGTATCGGCGCGCTGCTCGGCGGAGCGGCTCCCAGCGCCGGCGCGCCGTGTTATCTGAACAGCGACGCTTCGCCGCGGCTCCAGCTGACGCTGCCGCATCTGGCATACCTCAAGATCGCCGACGGCTGCGACAACCATTGCACTTACTGCGCCATCCCGACACTGCGCGGCGCATTGCGTACCCGGCTGCAGGGATCGGTGGTGCGCGAAGCGAAGATGCTCGTCGACTCCGGAGTACGCGAACTGGTGCTGGTGGCGCAGGACATCACCGCTTTCGGGCACGACCGTCCCGGCGACGGCGAAAGTTTGTGTTCGCTGCTGCGGGAACTGGAAAAATTGCCCGGCGACTTCAAGATCCGGCTGCTTTACACGCATCCGGCGCATTACACGGACGAACTCATCGCGTTTCTCGCGTCGTCGCGCCGGGTGCTGCCGTATCTGGATATTCCGCTGCAGCATATCTCGGACCGCATTCTGAAGGCGATGAACCGCCATGTGACCCGCGGGGAGATCGAAGCGCTGCTGACGAAACTTCGCGCCGCGATCCCCGGCTTGACACTGCGGACGACCTTCATCGTCGGCTTCCCCGGCGAAAGCGAAGAGGAGTTCGAAGAACTGTGCGGATTTGTCCGCAAGATGAAGTTCGAGCGGATGGGGGTCTTCCCTTACGCCGCCGAAAAATCCACTCCGGCTGCGAAGATGCGCGGTCAGATCCCCGGCGAGGTCGCGGAAAAACGCGCCGGAGTTCTGATGAACCGGCAGATCGCCCGCATGAAACGGCGCAACCGGAGTCTGGTCGGGCAGGCGATGCGGGTGATCGTGGATCGGGTCGACCGTTCCGGCGTCGCCGTGGCGCGCGGAGCGATGGACGCCCCGGATATCGACAACGTGGTGCTGATACCCGACGCCCGGAAAATGCGCGCCGGAGATTTTCGGGACGTGCGCATCGTCGGGACCGGCGGGTGCGATCTGGTGGCGGAACCGATAAAGGGCAAGCGGTGCGGATACGGGAAAAGGTGAACCAACAGGGGGGTGGAATATGTCGGCCAGTTCTAATTCCGGAAAGATGAAGGATCTTCCCAACATCCTTACGGTCAGCAGGATCGCGGCGATCGCGGTGTTCGTGGTGCTCGCTTCGCTGGCGGATTACAGTTATTTCCGCGACCGCGATTCCGTGACATTGCTGCGGTTGATCG
>CACZPY010000191.1 GCA_902783135.1 uncultured bacterium | reverse complement strand
CCCGAAGCGGCATCTGATCCTGTCGGCGCTGAAGAAACTGCAATGCGTGATCTTTCCGGGCTTCTTCGACGAGAAGGAGCTCCGGAAAGACAACATCCGCTTCTACACCGGGGAACTGCTCGAGGAGATCCGGGAGACGCTTTCGGAGCAGATCGCAAAGACCTTGAGGCTGTTCGTCGAAGAATTCCGCGACGCCTCCGACGACGCGGTCAAAAAACGCAGCGACGAGATCGTGGGGACCTTCCTCGCCGCGATCCCGAAGATCCGCGAGAATCTTGCGACCGACATCGAGGCTGCGTTCGATGGGGATCCCGCCGCGTTCAGCCGCGACGAGGTGATATCGTCGTATCCCGGCATCTACGCGACGATGGTCAGCCGGATCGCTCACGAACTATACGAGCTTGGGGTGCCGCTGATCCCGCGCATCATGACGGAGCACGCCCACAGCGTCACCGGGATCGACATCCACCCGGGGGCAAAGCTCGGCAAGTACTTCTTCATCGACCACGGCACGGGCATCGTGATCGGCGAGACTTCGGAGATAGGCGAACACGCCAAGATCTATCAGGGCGTGACGCTGGGGGCGCTCTCGACCCGCGGCGGCCAGCAACTCAAGGGCAAAAAGCGGCATCCCACCATCGAAGACGACGTGACCATATACTCGGGGGCGTCGATCCTCGGCGGCGATACCGTGATCAGCGAGGGCGCGGTGATCGGCGGCAACGCCTTCGTGACCAAGTCGGTTCCGGAGCAGACCCGGGTCAGCGCCAAGATGCCGGAACTCCAGTTCAAGCGCCACGAGGCGGTGAAGGTTATGAACGGGGAGTTCCTGAACTACGAGATCTGACGCACGGCGGCTTCGAGCTGATCGAGCGCCTGCCGGAGCGTGGCGCGGGGCACGGCGATGTTGAAGCGCTGGAATCCCGCTCCGCCCGCTCCGAAGATATGGCCGCCATCCAGCCAGAGCTTCGCCCTGTCGACGACGAAGCGCTCCAATTCCGGCACGGATAGGGATAACTTCGAGAAATCCACCCACGGCAGATAAGTTCCCTCCGGCTCGATCAACTTCAGCTGCGGCATCCGGGTGCGGAAGGTTTCGCGCATGAGCGAAATGTTGCCGGAAAGGTACTCGACGAGCTGATCCACCCACTCCCCTCCGTATCGGTAAGCCGCCCGGCACGCGTCCAGCCCCATGATGTTGGCCTGACTGAAGCCCTGCGCGTCCAGCTCTTTTTTGAACACCCGGCGGATCTCGGCATTGGCGATGAAGATATTGGCGACATGGAGCCCCGCGAGATTGAAGGTCTTGCTCGGCGCGGTGCAGACCGCGCAATGTTCCGCGACCTCATGTGACAGCGAGGCGAAGACGGTGTGGGTGTTGTCTGGATACACGAAATCCTCGTGGATCTCGTCCGCGATCACGAATACGTTGTGCCTTATACAGATATCGGAAAGTTTTTCCAATTCTTCGCGTTTCCAAACGCGCCCCACCGGATTGTGCGGACTGCAGAGGATGAAGAGCTTCACGCCGTTTTCGACGATCTTGCGCTCGAAGTCCGCGAAGTCGATGGCATACCGACTCCCGTCGAAGAGCAATTCGTTGACGACGATCCGTCTGCCGTTGGCGCGGATGCTCTCCTGAAAGCAGTAATAGACGGGTTCCTGGATCAGAACCGCATCACCCGATCGGGTGAGACAGCGGATCAGCGTGCAGAGGGCGAAGACCACTCCCGGCGTCTGGACCGAGGTGTAAGGATCGACCTGCCAGTTGTGGCGGGTAGCAAACCAGTTTTCGAGGGCTTCGAAGTAGTTTTCGTCCGGCTCCGAATAGCCGAAAATGCCGTGCGCCGCCCGGGCGGCGAGCGCCTCCCGCACCTCGGGCGGGGTTTGAATATCCATGTCCGCGACCCACATCGGCAGCAGACCTTCCGGCTTGCCGCGTTTCTTCGCGCAATCGTATTTGAGGCTGTCGGTGTTTTTACGCGGGATGATGGTATCGAAGTTATAAGTCATTCTTCTTTTTCTCCTTTACGCTTCCAGCGCCTGCCGGAGGTCGGCGATCAGGTCGTCGGCGTTTTCGATGCCGACCGAAACTCTCAAAAAGCGGTCGTTGATGCCGCGTTTCAGCCGTTCTTCCTCGGGCACGTCGGCGTGGGTCTGGCACATCGGATAGGTGATGAGGCTGTCCACGCCGCCGAGGCTCTCCGCATATTGGAAGAGTTTCACGCTTTCGAGGACTTTCCGCGCCGTTTCCGCGCTGTCCACTTCCAGCGACAGCATCCCGCCGAAGCCGGAACACTGGCGGCGCGTCACTTCATAGCCGGGATGATCCGCAAAGCCGAT
>CACZPY010000190.1 GCA_902783135.1 uncultured bacterium | reverse complement strand
GGGTGCGGATTCCAGCTTGAACTGGCGCGCTGCCTCGAGGAACGGCAGACTTTCGATGTCGCCGGTGGTGCCGCCGATCTCCGAGATCGCGATGTCCGTCTGTTCGCCGTGCAGCGATTTGATCGCCGCCTTTATTTCGTCGGTGATGTGGGGGATCACCTGCACCGTGCCGCCGAGGTATCCCCCTGCCCGTTCGCGGGCGATGACGCTGCTGTAGATCCGCCCGGAGGTGTAGTTGCTCGCCTTGGAGCAGGCGACGCCCGCGATCCGCTCGTAGTGGCCGAGGTCGAGGTCGGTCTCCGCGCCGTCGTCGGTCACGAAGACCTCGCCGTGCTGGTACGGGCTCATCGTACCCGGATCGACGTTCAGATAGGGGTCGAGTTTCTGCATGGCGACGCGGAAGCCTCGCTTTTCCAGCAGAAACGCCAATGCCGCTCCGGTGATGCCCTTGCCGAGACTGGAAACCACTCCGCCGGTGATGAAGATGTGTTTTGTGCTCATGATATTATTGCTCCATCAGCTTTATGAAATCATCGAAAAGATCCTGCGCGTCATGGGGTCCCGGCGCCGCCTCGGGGTGGTATTGGACGCTGAACGCCGGATATTTGCGGTGGCGCAGCCCTTCGCAGCTGCCGTCGTTGAGATTCACATGGGTGAGTTCCAGATCCGCCGGAAGTTCCGTCAGCGCGTAATTGTGGTTCTGGCTGGAGATCGCCACTGCGCCGGTCCGCACGTTTTTTACCGGGTGGTTGCACCCGTGATGACCGAACTTCAGTCTGCCGCACTTCGCTCCGCATGCCAGCCCCAGCAGCTGATGACCGAGGCAGATCCCCATCATCGGGACCTTGCCGAGGAGCGCGCGGATATTCTCCGCCGCGTAACCGACCGCCGACGGGTCCGCCGGACCGTTGGAAATAAAAACGCCGTCCGGATGAAGCGCGAGGACTTCGGCGGACGGCGTTCCGGCAGGCACTACCGTGACCCGCGTACCGTGTTCCGCCAGCTGCCGCAGAATGTTGTATTTCACACCGAAATCGTAGACGACCACATGATATTTGCCGCTATCGTTCCACTGATACTGCGACTTGGCGGTCACGATCGAAGCATAATCCTTGCCGTCCAAGCCCTCCCACTGCCGCGCCCGGGCGACGGCTTCTTCCTCGGAGAGATCGTCTCCGGCAACGTGAAGATAAGCCTTCTGCGCGCCGTGTTCGCGCAGGTGCAGCGTGAGCGCCCGCGTATCCACTCCGGCGATGCCGGGCTTGCGGTGGCGGAGCATGAATGCTTCCAATCCTTCTTCCGCGCGGTAATTGGATGCTTCGTTCAGTTCGTGTATCACCAATCCGTTCAGGAATACGCCCCGCGACTCCATATCCTCGGCGCAGCAGCCGTAGTTGCCGATCTCCGCGGCGGTCAGGACCACGAACTGCCCGGCGTAGGAGGGATCGGAAAGTATTTCCTGATATCCGGTCATGCCGGTGTTGAAAACCGCTTCCCCGACGCAGTCCCGCGGATCGCCAAAACCGAATCCGTGGAATACCGCGCCGTCCGCCAGGGCGAGGAATGCCTTGCCCTCCCGCTGCTTCTGCCATTGATAATTCATATTCAATACGCTCTTTCGCTGTTGTTTTTCATGTAATTGACCAACGCCCGGTTGACCATGCGGAAACCGCCGGGAGTCGGATAATCGCCGGTGAAATACCAGTCGCCCGGATATTCGGGACAGCATCGTCGCAGCGCCTCCAAAGACTGATAGATGACCTGAAGCCCCGGTTTGAACTCCGCCGGGGTCAGCAGCCGCGCGATCTCCTGCAGCAGTTCCTCTTCGCTCACCGCGTCGTAGACCTCTTTCATGCGGTTTTTGCACTCCGTCCCGGCGAGGTCGCTTTCGGCATGTTCGACGGCGCGGAGCAGCACCTTTTCGCGCCCCTGCCGCTTCAAAATGCCGACCGCCGCCTGAAACGCCACCAGATCTCCGGCGCAGGCCATGTCGATCCCGTAGCAATCGGGATACTTGATTACCGGGGCGGAGCTGACGACGATGATCTTTTTGGGATCCAGCCGGCCGAGTATCGGCAATATGGCGCTGCGCATGGTGTTGCCCCGCACGATCGAGTCGTCGAGCACGACCAGCGTGTCCGCGCCCGGATGCACGAGTCCGTAGGTTATGTCATAGACGTGCATTCCCAATTCGCGACGGATCCCCGCGTCGGCGATGAAGGTGCGGAATTTGGCGTCCTTGATCGCGATCTGACCGAAACGGACGGTCTTGCCATCGGCAAACGCCGTTTTCATCAGTTCCTCCAGCATACCGTGAAAACTCACCTGCGCGGAGTTGGGAATATAACTGAAAAACGTGTTGTCGAAGTCGTGTTCCGCGGCGGCGAGCACCTCGGGGACCAGCGCCCGGCCGAGATGCTTCCGTTCGCGGTGGATACCGGCGTCGTTGGGGCGGGAAAAATAGATCCGCTCGAACACGCAGCTGCGGCGCGGCGCCGGATCCAGACAATCCAGTATCCGCACCTCGCCGCTCCGCGGCACGATCACCGCCTTGCCCGCCGGGATCTCCATGACTTCGGCGGTCGAGCAGTTGAACGCCGCCTGGATCGCGGGCCGTTCGCTGGCGGCGACAAAGACCTCGTCGTCGAAATAAAAATACCCGGGCCGGATCGCCCGGGGATCGCGGATCACGAACGCATCGCCCGCGCCGCTGAATCCGCAGAGCGTGAAGGCGCCATCCACATCGTTGAGCGCCTGACGCAGTATCTTTGCCCATTCGGGAGTGCCGCCGTGCAGATTGGAATCCTGTTCCAGATAGTGAGCGATCGTCTGGGTGATCAGATATCCGTCGGAGCGGCTGGCGGGGTGATGCCCCAGTTGCCGGAACCGGTCGAAGAGACTGCCGGTGTCGGTCAAATTGAAGTTGCCCGCCAGCAGCAGCGCCCGCCCGAGGCAATTGGAGTCGTGAACAAACGGATGACATGCCGAAAGTTCGTTTCTGCCGTAGGTGGCGTAGCGCAGATGCCCCAGCAGCAGTTCGCCTCCGAAGCCGGGATTGCCCGCGCAGCGCCCGAGCAGATCGGCGAGCGGATCCTCCAACGCAGCGGAGCGCTCGATGTGGTACGCCGGAGTGCCGGGCTGCGGATCCAATCCCAACGCGGCGATCCCCGCCCCGTCCTGCCCCCGGTTGTGCTGTTTTTCCAACAGCAGCGCCATCTTGCCGAAGCCGTAGTCCCCGTCGCCGTACTTGCAGCGGTAGTACTCCGGAGTTTTGCGCAGCCGCAGCAGCGCCACCGCGCACTCGTGTTTGATCGGATCCGACATTTACCCGCCCCTCCCCGTGTCAATAGACGAACAGCATCTCCCGGTATTTGGGCAGCGGCCAACGGGAATCCGGCACCATTTTTTCGAGTTCATCGACCGTCTCCCGCAGACCGGCTACGGCGGCGAGGATGTTCTCGTGCTTCTTCGGCAGCGCCTGCGCCAGCGCTTCCTCGTCGCGGGCCAGCGCATCCAATTCAGCGCCGAGCGCCGCGGCACGTTTTTTCAAACTCTTCACGCCGGAAGCGATATTCACCGCGCCCGCTTCTCCGATGGCGCGCACCAGCGCCTCGAACTCGGCGGAAGCGGCGGGATAGATCATGGTGCGGGCGATCTCCAGCGCGACCTCGCCTTCGATCCGGACCCGCCGGTGGTACTCTTCCATGAAGACCTCGTAACGCGATTCCATCTCGCGGCGGCGGAAGACACCGTATTTTTCGAAGAGGGCGATGTTATCTTCACGCGTCAGCACCTTGAGGGCATCCATCGTCGTGCGGAAATTGGGCAGTCCCCTGCCCGCCGCTTCCTTCAGCCACTCCGGAGCATATCCGTCACCGTTGAAAATGATCTTCTTGTGCTCCTTGATGACCTTCTGCAAATGCTTCTGCAGTTGAGCGTTGAATTCCTTTTTCGGGAACGCCGACAACGTTTCCGCCATCCGGTCGAACGCCTCGGCGACGATGGTGTTGAGCATGACGTTGGGACCGGAGCAAGATTGGCTGGAGCCCGGTGCGCGGAACTCGAACTTGTTGCCGGTAAAAGCGAAGGGGCTGGTGCGGTTGCGGTCGGTGGCGTCCCGCGGCAACGGCGGCAGAGTGTCGACGCCGATGCGGAGCGTGCCGCCGTGCTTCCGGGAACTGTGTCCGCCTTTTTCCAACTGGTCTATCACCTCGGACAGCTGATCGCCGAGATACATGGAAATAACGGCGGGCGGCGCTTCGTTGGCGCCCAGCCGGTGGTCGTTGCCCACGCCCGTCACCGCGGCGCGCAGCAGATCCGCATGGCGGTCCACCGCTTCGATGATCGCGCAGAGCGTGGTCAGGAAGATCGCGTTCTCATCGGGATCGCTGCCCGGATTCAGCAGATTGCGGTCGCCGTAGTTGATGCTCCAGTTGTTGTGCTTGCCGGAGCCGTTGATGCCGGCGAAGGGTTTTTCGTGCATCAGGCAGACGAATCCGTAACGTTCGGCGGTCTGGCGCAGGACTTCCATCACCAGCATATTATGGTCGCAGGCGAGGTTCAGTTCTTCGAAGACCGGAGCCAGTTCGAACTGCGCCGGAGCGACTTCGTTGTGCCGGGTCTTGGCGGGGATGCCCAGCTTCCACAGCTCCCGTTCGACTTCGTTCATGAAGTTGAGCACCCGGGTCTTGATCGCGCCGAAGTAATGATCCTCCAACTGCTGGTGCTTGGCTGGCGGCGCGCCGAAAAGGGTCCTTCCGGTCTGGAGCAGATCCGGACGAAGCAGATAAAAGTGCTTGTCGATCAGGAAGTACTCCTGCTCCGGCCCGAGGGTGACGGTGACCTTTTCGTCCGGCAGCCCGAAACACGCCATCAACCGCTTCGCCGCACCGGAAAGCGCCTGAATGGAGCGCAGCAGCGGGGTCTTTCGGTCCAGCGCCTCGCCGGTGTAACTGCAAAACGCGGTCGGAATGCAGAGCGTGGCGCCGTTGCCGTGACGCTTGATGAACGCCGGACTGGTGGGGTCCCACGCCGTGTAGCCGCGCGCCTCGAAGGTGGAACGCAATCCGCCGGAGGGGAAACTGGAGGCGTCGGGCTCGCCGAGGATCAGATTTTTGCCGGAAAAACTCAATATGGCATGGCAGCCGTCCGGCTCCAGAAAGGAGTCGTGCTTCTCGGCGGTGCTTCCGGTGAGCGGTTGGAACCAGTGCGTGTAACTGGTCGCACCGCGCGAAATCGCCCACTCCTTCATCGCATGGGCGACCTCGCCGGCGATCTCCGGATCCAACGCCGCCCCCCGTTCGATGGTCGCCTGGAGTTTTTCGAATGTCGCTTTGGGAAGATGCTTCTGCATGGCGGCGAAATTGAAAACGTCTTCGCCGTAAATGTCTATGCTCGCCGGTGACGCCGCCACGCGGACATCGGATGTAAGTTCGGCTACGGATTTGATCGCATCGTACCTTTTTTCACTGCTCATTTTCAAACTCCGGAGGGGGTTGTTGATGTTTATCCGGTATAAAGCAAAATCCGTGCCAAGTTTTTTTTCTGCTGATCCGCACCGCCCGGCTTTACATATAATGTAAAACAAATCCCCTGTTTTTACAAGAACTGTAATCAAAACATATTTTATTTGACCATATAATACTTGGCATGGATTTTGCTTTATCGAATCAGGAAGCGCGCCGTCGTGGAACGGCACGGGATCAAAAACACATCCAAATGGAGTATGGGATAATGAAGTTCAGCAAATGGAGCGGACTCGGCAACGATTTCATCTTTCCGGAACCGGGCGAAAGCGTCGATCCGCGTTCCGTTCCGCATCTTTGCGACCGCCGCTTCGGCATCGGCGGCGACGGCGTCATCCTGATCCGGCCGCTCGCGGGAGCGGACTTCGAGATGAAGATATACAATGCGGACGGGTCCGAAGCCGCGATGTGCGGCAACGCCACCCGGTGCGCGGCAAAATACATCGTTTCCCGGAGACTCGGCAGCGGAACGGTGTTTCATCTGCACACACTTTCCGGCGTGGTGTCGCCGGAACTGCTCGCCGACGGACAGGTGCGGGTCGACATGGGCAAGCCGCGCGAATTTCTCGGCACCATAGTATTGGATACCGGCACCCGCAAAGTGCGTGCCGTCACCGTTTCCATGGGCAATCCGCACGCGGTGATCTTCACCGAAGATATTTCCGGCGTCCCGCTGGAAACGTGGGGTCCGGTACTGGAACACGATGCGCAGTTCCCGGATCGCTGCAACATCGAATTTGCCCAGATACTTGCGCCGGGCAAAATAAGGATGCGCGTGTGGGAACGCGGGTGCGGCATCACCCTCGCCTGCGGCACCGGCAGTTGCGCCACCTTGGTCGCGGCGCAACTTTCCGGGCTCTGCGGGACCGAAGCCGACCTCGTCCTTGACGGCGGCACATTGCATGTGGAACACTCAGGGGACGGTCCGGTATTCATGACCGGAGCCGCCACGGAAATCTTCAACGGAGAGATCGCAAATGGATTCTGAAATGCTGAACTCGAACTACGGGCTGCTTCCCGAAACCTATCTCTTTTCGCAGATCGCCCAGAAGATCGCCGTCTATCAGAAGCGGCGCCCCGAACGCGAAGTCATCCGGCTCGGCATCGGAGACGTGACCTGCCCGCTGGTCCCGGCGGTCATCGAAGCGATGCACCGTGCGGTGGACGAAATGGCGCTCGCCGAAAGTTTCCGCGGCTACGGTCCGGAACAGGGATATGAATTTCTGCGCCGCGCCATCGCCGAAGGGGAATATTCGGCGCGGAACATCGACATATCGCCGGACGAGATCTTCGTCAGCGACGGCTCCAAATGCGACGTCGCCAACATTCAGGAGCTGTTTTCCTCACAGTGCCGCGTCGCCATCCCCGACCCGGTGTATCCGGTTTATCTCGACAGCAACGTCATGGCGGGACGGGCGGGCACATTGCAGAACGACGGTCACTATTCCCGGGTCAACTACATGTTGTGCAATGCCGACAACGGTTTCCAGCCCGAATTGCCTCCGCGGGACACCGATCTGATCTATCTGTGCAGTCCCAACAACCCGACCGGCACGGTGCTGTCGCGAACGACGTTGGAAAAACTGGTCGCCTATGCGTTGGAGATAAACGCGATGATCCTCTTCGACGCCGCCTATGCCGACTATATCCGTGACGATTCGCTGGTGCACTCCATATACGAGATCCCGGGCGCGAAAAAATGCGCCGTCGAGTTCCACAGCTTCTCCAAGAGCGCGGGATTCACCGGGGTGCGCTGCGCCTTCACCGTGGTCCCGCACGAAATGGAACAGCTGCGCCGGATGTGGCTGCGGCGGCAGACCACCAAGTTCAACGGAGTCAACTACATCGTTCAGCGGGCGGCGGAGGCGGTCTATTCCCCCGCCGGACGCGAACAAACCCGGAATGTCATTCTGCGGTATATGAACAATGCCGCAGCGATCCGCAACGGACTGCAAAGCTGCGGATACACGGTCTTCGGCGGGGAACACGCGCCGTACATCTGGTGGAAACTGCCGGAGGGGACAAAATCGTTCGACTTCTTCGACCGGCTGTTGGAGGAGTGCGCGGTGGTGGGAACTCCGGGCAGCGGCTTCGGACCGGGCGGCGAAGGGTTCTTCCGGCTCACCGCGTTCGGAGATCCGGCCAAAACGCGGGAGGCGTTGATCAGGATCGCCGCGATGGCGCAATAATCGCACGTCCGCAGTTTGATATTGCGCAATGTACAATGTATATTACGCAATATCATGAATACGAATGTGCATCCACAGATACTGGTCATACAGAAGATATCTTCGGTGCTGATCCACGGGCGCGATGTCGTCGCCATGCTGGAAAAGGTGCTGGAGATCATCGACAGCGACCTGGGTATGCGCCGGGGCACGTTCTCGCTCCGTTACGGCGATACGCTGCGGATCGAAGCCTCGCACGGCTTGACCGGCGCCGAAAAGGAGAAAGGTTTCTACTACCTCGGTGAAGGCATCACCGGGCATGTGGCGGAAACCGGCCGCAGCCATGTGATCCCCGATCTGCGCAAGGACCCGCGTTTTCTCAACCGCACCGGCAAGCATCACTACGACGAGCCGGTGGCGTTCATCTGCGTGCCGTTGTTCCATCACGGGCAGCTGATCGGCACCTTGTCGGTGGATCGCCCG
>CACZPY010000189.1 GCA_902783135.1 uncultured bacterium | reverse complement strand
GTCGAAGCCTATCGCACCGCCGATACGGTGAACCGCGAAGGCTTCGCCGCGTGGACCCCCTCGGATGCCGCGCTGCTGGAGCAGCTGGCGATGACGGGTACGCTCGGCCACAGCTTCTACGCCTCGGCGCGCGAACAGACCGCGGCGGCGCTGGCGCTCTTGGACCGCGCCGAACCCGAAGCGCTCGCCAAGGCGATCGTCCGCGGGCGTCAGGAGGGTTTCATCCGGGCGCTGCCGCTGCTCGGTCTCGTGAAGCTCTCGGTCAAGTCCCCGGTGCTGTTCCAGAACGTCTTCGATCAGGTGGTCGTCACGGGCAACGACCTCGGCGACTTCCTCGACCTCGTGCGGAGTGTGCGCGGCTTGGGCCGCGGCGTGAAGCGGGCGATCCACAACTGGCTCGACCGCAAGCTCACGCCCTACTACGCGATGAAGTACCGCACCGCCATTGCCGACGCGATCCGGCTGTCGCGCTACAAGGGCGAAGACCCGCTCTGCGCGTTCGTGCTGGCGGCGTATTCGGGCGTCAGGGGCGAGAGCGCGGAGAAACTCCGCGCCGCCGAGGAGAAGTACCCCGTGCTCGATGCGCGTGCGAAGTTCGTCGCCGCGCTCGACGCGGGCAACACCGCTGCCGCCGCGAAGCTCCTCGCCGACTACGGGCTCGATACCGATTCGCTCACGGCGTACAGCGACCGCTTCGACCGCGAAGTGTGGAGCGCCGCCGCTTCGACCGCGCCGGTGATGAAGTGCCTCAAATACCTCGCCAAATACGCCCGCGAGGGCGTGGAGGTCGACCGGATCGCGGCGGAAAAGCTCACGGCCGACGCCCTGCGCAAGGCCAAGGTGTTCCCGTTCCGGCTCTACACTGCGCAGACGGCGCTGGAGCAGATATCGTTCTTCGAGCTTGTCCCCGCAGGGACGAAGCGGGCGACGCTGCCGTCCTGGCAGCCGCCGACGGTGGGCGACGCGCTGCAGCCCGATGTCCCGGCGGCGCCGACGGTCAAGCCGTCCGCGGTGGAAACGCCGAGGCAGATCCACGGCAGGATCGAGCGGGTCTGCGCGCGGCTGTCGCAGCTGCTCGACGAGTACGCGACGAAGTACGACTGGGAGCTTTTCAGGAACTTCTCGTGGGTGATCGCCCCCGACGTCTCGGGGTCGATGTCGAGCCGGATCGCCAACTCCACGCTGACCTTCGCCGAGTTGAGCGCGATGTTCGCGGGCTTCTTCATGAAGGGGCTCGACGACGTGCGGGTGCTGCCGTGGGATACCGAGGTGCACGAGTACACCGTGCCCGCCTCGGCCCCGGTATCGGAGCACATGCGGGCGATCCGCGAGATGGTGAACGGCGGGACCTACATGGAAGCGCCGCTGAACTACATGATCGCGAACGGCATCGGCGTCGACTTCGCGGTGTTCCTGACCGACACCGAGGAGTACGGGCGCGGGTGGTTCGCCAAGTGGAAAGAGTACCGCCGGCTTTTCCCCGGCGCGCAGGCGTTTCTGCTGCGGGCGGACTCGTACCAGACGTCGCCCATATCCGAAGAGGATGCGGCGAAGTACGGCGTCTGGCAGATCTTCGGCTGGAACGACAGCGTGATCGAATACATGCGCTGCATCTTGATGCGGCGGAACGAAAACAAGTGAACGGAGATTTTATCATGAAAAAGTGTGTAATGCGTTTTCTGGTCGGTGCGGTCATGGCGGCGGTGCTTTGCGGGTGCGTCTGCGACGGCTCGGAGCGGAGTTTCCGCGAGATCGACCGCAAGTATGCGGATTCCGCGTGGAGCGCGGTGGCGATCTACACCCCGATCGTCGGGCCGCTCCTGATCGGCATACCGATGTCGATCGTCAAACAGGAAGACTACTACAGGGTCCTGCTCAAGCAGCCGGAAACCGAGGCCTATGAAGTGTTGCGCCACTCGCAGCGTTGGAACTTCATGTACTACCCCCGCAGCATGTGGAAATATTGAAGGACGGGGACGAAGGACGGAAAAATGGCAAGGAACAGAGCATACCGGAGATTTCGGGCGCAGCTGGCGAAAAAGAGAGCCGATCTGATGTATCTGCTTTGGCATTGCGACGACGGTCAGGAGCCGGAACGGGAAGCCGTATTCCGGAAACAATGGGTCGGCAAAATGGCGAACTGCCATTGCGTTCCGTGTTCGTGCTTCATGTGCGGCAACGCACGGAAGATGTGGAAAGAAGTCACCCTCGCCGAAAAACGTTCGGCGCGAAGTATGCGCGACATCCTCGCGGATGAATTCGGCATGACGGCATAACAGTATGATGAAGATATGAGATATTCAGGAGAAACATCAAATGGAGTGGGTAAAGAGTGAAGAACACGCGCTGCCCGTGAAGAGCTGGTGCGCCGACGTCGAGGCCGGGGCGCTGGTCCAGGCGCGCAACCTCGCGCACCATCCGGCGCTGCGGCACCACGTGGCGCTGATGCCCGACTGCCACACCGGCTACGGGATGCCGATCGGCGGCGTGGTCGCGGCGAAGGACGCGGTGATCCCGAGCGCGGTCGGCGTGGACATCGGCTGCGGCATGGTCGCCGTCGAGACAAACGTCCCGGCGGAGCGCCT
>CACZPY010000188.1 GCA_902783135.1 uncultured bacterium | reverse complement strand
TGCGGGAACGATCGGGAGTGCCGAGCTTCATCACGCCCTCGCGGACGGTGACCATCTGCGGATCGTCCCACGAGTTGACGATCGTCGCGATGATGTTGCCGCCGAAAGCGGGACGGATCTGCATCAGTTTGTTGTAGTAATCCTTGCCGCTCTTGGGATCGTGGAAGTCGTCGATCTTGAGGTCGGTGCAGTCGGCGGTCAGCCCCGCGCGCTTTTCGGAGGCGACCCGGGGCGCGAGTTCGCGTCCCTTGAGCGTGGCGCCGAAGAGCAGGATGTTGGGCTTGTGCTCGCGGATCATGTCCATCAGCACTTTGGCGTAGGGCATGACGGTGAAGGGCTCCAACCGCGGGTCCTCGGCGAGGAAGACCTTGTCGCAGCCGTAGGCGAAAAGTTCCGCGGCGCAGTGCTCGACTTTGTCGCCGAGCAGCACGGCTTCGAGTTTGACGCCGAGCCGGTCCGCCAGTTCCCTGCCTTTGCTGACCAATTCCAGACTGACCGAGGCGATCTTGCCCGCCTCCTGTTCGATGAATACCCAGACGTTGCCGATTTTTTCAGACATGATGCTTACCCCAGAGTATGATCGGAGATGAGTTCGTGGATGAGTTCGCCGATACCGGCGGCATCGGGGGAGATCCGCTTCGCTTCGCCGGCGGTGAGCACGACGCTCATCACCTGCTTGACCTTGGTCGGCGAACCGGCGAAACCGATGCGGTCCGGTTCGGCGCCGATGTCGGCGGCGGAGTACTGTTCGATCAGCAGGTTCTTGGCGCGCAGCGCGGAGACGGCGGCTTCGGCGTCCTGCGTGTAATTGTCGTTGGTGTGTTCCTTTTCGACTTCGCCCGGGGTCCGCGCGCGCTTGAACTTCATGATCTTCTTGGCGTTCATCGGCCGCGGCGAATTGGCATCGATGACCGTCAGCAGCGCCGGCAGCGGCGACTCGAGCACTTCATAGCCGCCTTCGATGGCGCGGCGGCAGCGGATCGATTTTGCGGAAAGATCCTGGACCTCCTCGACGTAGCAGATCTGGGGGATGTGGAGTTTTTCCGCGATCTGGGGCCCCACCTGCGCGGTGTCGCCGTCGATCGCCTGCCGCCCGCAGAGGACGAGGTCGACGTTCCCCAGCTTTTCTACCACCTTGGAGAGCGCGTAACTGGTGGCGAGGGTGTCGGCGCCGGCGAGCGCCCGGTCGGTGACGAGGATCGCGGCGTCGGCGCCGCGGTACAGCGACTGACGCAGCGTTTCGGCGGCGGCGGGCATGCCCATCGTCGCCACGGTGACTTTGGCGCCGTAGCGGTCCTTGAGCTGGAGCGCCAGTTCGAGGGCGTTGAGGTCCTCGGGGTTGAAGATCGCCGGAAGCGCCGCCCGGTTGACGGTCCCTTCCGGAGTCATGGCGTCGCCGGAGATGTTTTGGGTGTCCGGCACCTGCTTCACGAAGACAAGGATGTTGTAACTCACTGTCCTGCTCCTGTTTATATTTGCTTTGCGAGAGATTCCCGTGTTTCGTCGTTCCAAGATGCCGCACCCCGGCGCGGACATCGTCGCGCGACCGCGCGGCGCGGAAAACGCCGCACAATCGGAAGTATAATATACCTTATGTTAAGGCAAAAAGCAAGAGATCCGCCGCCGGAAGTCTTTTCAGAAGCAGAGCAACGTCTTCACGCCGTTCCACAGCGGTCCGGTGAGGTCGACTTTCCGGCGCGAACTGGTCGTGAGCGGGATCGGCACATGGGTGAACTCGCCCGCCCAGTGCCCGACCATCATATCGGTGCGTCCCGCCATCGCCGCGTGCACGGCGCACTGCGCGAGCAGCGAGCAGAAGACCGAGTCCTCGCCCTCCGCCTGAACGCTGCGGATGGTGTAGCCCGGATCGAAGTATTTGAGGTTGATCTCGATCCCCCGCTCCTTGAAGTAGCCGATGATCTCGCCCTTGAGGAAGGTGCCGATGTCGTTGTGCAGTTTGTTGCCCGAAGCGTCGCGACGTTCCGGCGCGTCGGCGAAGAATTCCTGCCCCGCGCCCTCCGCGACCATGATCACCGCGTGGTGCTTGCGGGCGAGGCGCTGCTCCAGATGCGGCAGCAATGCCCGCGGACCTTCGCGCAACGTGAACTTTTCCTCCGGGATGAGGCAGTAGTTCACATACGGGTTCGCCAGCGACGAGTACGCCGCGATGAAACCGGAATCGCGCCCCATCACCTTGATCAGCGCGACGCCGTTGTACGCTCCCTTCGCTTCGTTGTGCGCGCCGGAAATGACACCGCCAGCCGTCCGCACGGCGGTGGAGAAACCGAACGACTGGTCGATGAAGCTGATGTCGTTGTCGACCGTCTTGGGGATGGCGATCACGCTGATGGGGAGCTTGCGCTTCAAGATCTCCTGCGCGATCTCGTGGGCGCCGCGGGCGGTGCCGTCGCCGCCGATGCAGAAGAGCATGTTGATGCCCCGCCCGACCAGCGAGTCCACGACCGTCGGCGTCGGCACGGCGCCGCGCGACGAACCGAGGATCGTGCC
>CACZPY010000187.1 GCA_902783135.1 uncultured bacterium | reverse complement strand
TGGTGGTATATTTCAAGGTCGATAATGTACGATCGATCCGGAATGGGGGAAACCGGAGCAGGAGATTATGGAAGGCAACACGGCGGAACGCGGATTGTTATTGAACTACACCGGTGACGGCAAGGGCAAAAGTTCGGCGGCATTCGGTACGGCGCTGCGGGCGCTGGGCTGGGGGTGGAAGGTCGGCATACTGCAATTCATCAAGGACGAGGCGCCCACCGGCGAGGCGCAGTTCTTCCGCCGCTACTTCCCCGACCTCATATTCGAACAGTACGGCGCGGGCATGCTCGACCGTGACGCCGACCACCGCGGCGCCGCGGAAAAGGGGTGGAAACGGGCGCAGGAACTGCTGCGGGACTTCGACGGCGAACTTCTGATCTTCGACGAACTCAACGTGGTGCTCCACTTCTATCTGCTGGAGCCCGACGACATCCGGCAGGCGCTGCTGGCGCGGCGTCCTTCGCTGAACGTGATCCTCACGGGTCGCTACGCGCACCCCAAGATCATCGAGATCTCCGACCTCGTCACCCGCGTCGAGTGCGAAAAGCATCCTTTCGAGCAGGGATTCCCCGCCCGTCGGGGTATCGATTTCTGATCCTCTCTCCCCCTATCGGCACCAGGCGACGATGATGGTGATGTTGTCGCCGGCGCCCCGGAGCAGCGCCCGGCGCATCAGCTTGCTTACCGCCATGCGGGGGGTCACGGACTCCTTCAGGGCGTCGGCGATCTCCTCGGCGCAGACGAAGTGGTGCAGACCGTCGGAGCACAACAGATAGATGGTGTCGGAGCCGAGCGGCATGGTATGGGGCGTGACGTCCATATGGCTGTAGATGCCGACCGCCTTGCAGAGGACGCTGGTCCCCGGGCAGACGTCGTCTTCGGAGATCCGGCGCAGGGTGCTGTCGCGGCGGCTGAACTCGTAGAGGCGGCTGTCGCCGATGTTGCACCAGACGAGTTCGTTCGCGGTGAATACGGCGCAGGTCGCGGTGCACCCCATCGGGCGCTCGCGGCGGTCGAATTCGTTGCGCATGAAGAGCTGTTCGCTGATCTTCCGGAGTTCGTCGGCGAGAAACTCCTCCGCGTCGGCGGCGAGGACGAGCTCCCGACCGCGTTTCATGAAAGAGGTTATCATGCCGCGGCAGCAGAACATGCTGGCGACTTCGCCGTCGCGGTGTCCGCCGATGCCGTCGGCGACCAGCGCCAGCGCGGAGGGGAATCCCGGCGGCGCGAGGATGCAGTAGTTGTCCTCGTTTTTGATCCGGCCGGCGCCGATGTTGGTTTCGCCGGCGATGCTGAGTTTGAGGCTTTCCATCGCGCTCCTTTCCCGGGTGTCCCGGACAAAAATTCCGTTCCTTCGGCTTCAATATAGCGCAATGTCGGGAAAAATTAAAGATTGACGGCTCCGGATTGTTGAAAAATCGCACTTTTCGGGTTATTGTTTAAGAAAATAGGTTTTCACGCGGTATATCGCAAAGGAGATATATATATGTTGCAGGAAATGCCGCTCGACATCCAATGGCTGACCTACGCCTTGGCGAGCAACAACGCGCTGACCGCCGAAGAGGCGCAGCAGATGCTGGAGGCGCTGCCCGAACCGGAGATCACCCTCTTTGCCCAGGCGGTGCTGGAAAAGCTTTCCGCCGGGCTGGACGAGTCCGACGCGCAGTCGCTGCTGGAGCAGATACAGGAACTGGTCAACTACGCCGTCGAGCAGGCGGCGCAGGGCGCTCCCCCGCCCGAACTCACCGAGTCGGGGGGCGGCGGACACGGCATCGCGAGTTCCGACGTGATCAGCTTCGCGGGGGTGGATATCGACATATCCAACGTCAACTCCTACGAGGATCTGCCGAGCCTCAGCGACACGGCGGAACTTTCCGACGAGGAACTGGCGCAGCGGGTGGTCTGCCTGCTCGCGTGTCTGCGCAAACTCGGGTGCAGCGACCTCCATCTGTCGGGCGGCGCTCCGCCGTTCGTCCGGCGCAAACTCGAAGTGGAGCGGCTGGACAGTTACGTGCTGACCGAGGAGGATTCTTTCCGGCTCAACACGGTCCTGCTCCCCGAAGAACGCAAGGAGGAATTCGTCGCCGAGCAGGATCTGAGCTTCGCGATCGAGGTCGGCAGCGACCGCTTCCGCGTGGCGCTGATGCAGCAGAAGGAGGGTACGAGCGGCAGTTACCGGCTGGTCCCCGACCACATCTGTTCTCTGGAGGAACTGGGCTTCATGGACGACGACATCGTCTTCATCCGCCGGATGCTCGACTACACCAACGGTCTGGTGCTGGTCACGGGACCCATCGGCGCCGGCAAGACCACCACGCTCGCGGCGATGATCGACATCGTGAACGAAAAGCGCCACGACCACATCATCTCGATCGAAGACCCCATCGAGATCCTGCAGACGTCCAAGAACTGTCAGGTGACGCAGCGCGAAGTCGGTCACCACACCGCCAGCTACAGCCGCGCGCTCAAGGCGGCGCTGCGCGAGGACCCCGACGTGATCGTCATCGGCGAAATGCACGACCTCGACACCATCGAAAACGCCATCACCGCCTCCGAGACCGGTCACTTGGTGATCGGCACCTTGCACACCAGCGACGCCGCGAACACCATGAACCGGGTGCTGGACGTCTTCCCGCCCGCGCAGCAGCCGCAGATCCGCGCCATGACCGCGGGCAGTCTGCGCGGCGTGGTCTGCCAGAAGCTGATCCGCAACGGCATGGGCGGGCTGGAGGTGGTCTACGAGATATTGATCAACACCATGGCGGTCGCCAACACCATCAACGAGGGCAAGACCTTCCGCCTCAAATCGACGATGGTCACGTCGAACAAGCAGGGCATGTGCACCATGGATCAGTGCATCCTGCGCAAGTACGAGGCGGGGCTGTTGACCTACGACGCGGCGCTCATCCAGATGACCGACCTTTCGGTCAAGGCGCAGCTCAACGCGGCGTGGGCGGCGCGCGAGGCGGCGAAGGCGAAAGCCGCGAAGGGCAAACGTTAACAGGACAATAACATATCGGAGAGAGAGCTTTTCACCATGGAAAACGAACCTGTCATCAACGGTTATCTGCGCCGGATGCTCGAACTCGGAGGGTCGGACCTTCATCTGTCGGTGGACTATCCGCCCAAGACGCGCGTGCACGGCAATCTGCAGGTGCTGGAGGACGACGTATTGGACGCCGACCGTCTCGCCGCGATCATGCAGGAGATCTGCTTTCCCGCCTCGCGCTGGGATACCTACCTCGCGGAACACGACCTCGACTTCGCGCACGAAATACCCGGCGTCGCCCGTTTCCGCTGCAACTATCTGTACAACTACCACGGCATGGGATGCGTCCTGCGGCAGATCCCGAGCCGGATCCAGACCATCGACGAACTCAAACTGCCCAAAGTGCTGAAGGAGATCTGCGAGATCCCCTCGGGGCTGATCCTCGTCACCGGTCCCACCGGCAGCGGCAAATCCACCACGCTCGCGGCGATGCTCGACTACATCAACGAGAACAAGAACCGCCACATCATCACCATCGAGGACCCGATCGAATTCGTCCATACGAACAAGCTGAGCACCATCGTCCACCGCGAAGTGGGCATCCACGCGCAGAGCTTCCCCAAAGCGCTGCGCGGGGCGATGCGCTCCGACCCCGACATCGTGCTGAGCGGCGAAATGCGCGACAACGAAACGATCCGCCTCGGACTGACCTGCGCCGCGATGGGGATGCTGGTCTTCGCCACCTTGCACACCAACAACGCGCCCAAGACGGTGGACCGCATCATCGACGCTTTCCCCTCCGACGAGCAGGCGCAGATCCGCACCATGCTGGCGGAGTGCTTGCAGGCGATCGTGTCGCAGCTGTTGTGCCGCAAGATCAACGGCGGACGGGTGGCGGTGCACGAGGTGCTGCTGTGGGCGGACGGTCTGCCGAACACGATCCGCGAGGGGCAGATATCCAACATCCGCACGATCATCGATTCGGGCGTCGGCCGCGGCATGCAGGCGATGGACAATTCGATCCAAGAGCAGCTCGACGCCGGCAACATCTCCATCGAAGAGGCGTACATGAAGGCGAGCGACAAGAACCGCTTCATCCACCAGCTCGAAGAGTACGAGGAGCGCCAACGCAAGGAGATGCTCGCCGCGGCGAGACGCCGCAGATAAGGTCTTCCGATGCGCCTTTGGGAGATATGGAGCCGGCTCTGCCGCGCCCACCGCTCGCAGGACGAAACGCTGCGGGGAGGGGTGCGGGAATTCTTCTTCCCGCGGCCGACCAGAAGCTTCTTCCTTCGGGCGGCGGCGGTGACGGCGGTCGCCGTCGCGGTCTTCGGCTGGCTGCTGATCCCCTGCGTGATCGACGGCGCGAGCATGGTGCCGACCTATCCGGAGCACGGCTTCACCTTCTGCTGGCGCGGGCGCTACTGGTTTTCCGCACCCCGGCGCGGCGACATCGTGGTAGTGCGCTATCACGACCGCGTCTTCTATCTGAAGCGGGTGGTCGCCCTCGCCGGGGACACGGTCGAGTTCCGCGACGGACGGCTCTTCGTGAACGGCGAGGCGCAGCACGAGCCCTACGTCCGCTACCTCTGCGACTGGGAACTCGCCCCGCGCACCGTCGAGCCGGGTCACTGCTACGTCGTCGGCGACAACCGCAGTCAGCCGATGGAGGTGCACCGCTTCGGCAGCGTGTCGCTGCGGCGCATCGCGGGCGCTCCGCTGTTCTGAACCTCGCGCCGAGCTTGAAAAAGCGTTGAACGGTGCTATAATATGCTGGCGGCGAAGCCCTGCCCGCATCGCCGTCGGAAACTTATCAACCGCTGTGACGATATATGTTCGAAGAAAACAAAAAACTGTGTCTGGTCGTTCCGTGCTATAACGAGGAGAGCATTCTGGAAGATTCCATCCGTCAGCTGCTCGCGCTGCTGGACGACCTCAAGCGGAAGGATCTTGCCGCGGAAGAAAGCAGCCTGCTCCTCGTAAACGACGGCTCCTCGGACCGGACGTGGCAGATCATCGCGGAGCACTCCGCCCGCTTTCCGGGGGCGGTGCGCGGCATCTCGCTTGCCGCCAACCGCGGCCACCAGACCGCGCTGCTCGCCGGACTCGCGGAGGCGGTGGAGTTCGCGGATGTGACCGTCTCCCTCGACGCCGATCTGCAGGACGACATCAACGTGATCCCCGATTTCCTGCGCGAGTATTACAACGGCAACGACATCGTCTACGGCGTCCGGGGCGACCGGAGATCGGACTCGTTCTTCAAGCGCTTCACCGCGGAGTCGTTCTACCGGTTCCTGCGCCTCATGGGGGTGAAGACCATATTCAACCATGCGGACTTCCGGTTGATGAGCGCGCGGGTGGTCCGGGAACTCATGAACTATTCCGAGGTCAATCTGTACCTCCGCGGCTTGGTGCCGATCATCGGCTTCCGCCAGTCCATCGTGATGTACACCCGCAAGGCCGCCGAAAGGCCGACGCACTATCCGCTGCGCAAAATGCTGATGCTGGCGTGGGACGGCATAACTTCGTTCAGCGTGCGGCCGATACGCTCCATCACCGTGCTCGGGCTGCTGATGTTCATCGTCTGCATCGGCTTGCTGGGCTACATCATGTACAGCAAGTTCTTCGGCCGGACCGTGCCGGGGTGGACGTCATTGGCGACGGTGTCGCTGTTTCTGGGCAGTTTCCAACTGCTGGCGATCGGGATCATCGGCGAGTACATCGCGAAGATCTACATGGAAGTCAAGCACCGTCCGCGCTTCTGCATCCAGGAAAAGACCGGCTTCGATCGGAAGTGAATTCCCTCGCTCCCATTGCGTCATGCCGCCGTTACCGGCGGTATTTGGCGCAGAAGCGGCATTCGGGGCGGTCGCAGAGGAGCACGTCGGGGTCTTCCGCGATGACCGCCATGCCGATCGAGAACAGCTGCCGTAAGTCGAGCGCCATGACTTTCCCCATGCCGAGCGGAGTGCTCTCGAGTTTCAGCCCGCGCGCGAAGGCGCGGCGGAAAAACTTGCACTCCATCGCGTTGCTGTAAAACTCGCGGTCGCCCGGCAGATGACGGGGCACGGCGACGGTCTCCAGCTCGCCGTCCGGCGTTTTGACGCGGCAGATCGCGGTCGAAAGGAACGGCATCCGCGCCGCATCTTCGAGAAAATGGATGAAGGTCGTCGATTCCAGCCCGGCGCCGAAGTAGAGGATCTTGCCGCCCATTTCCAGCGCCTTCGCCAATGGCGACGTTTCGCCCGCCGGGGGATCGCAGGGCGCGTGCGCTTCGACGCAGGCGCGGGCGCGGGGACCGAAGCCCGCCCACGAGTGGGTGATGTGACGGCTCCGCACCGCGTCGGGGAACTTCCGGAGCACGGTCTTGCCGACGTTGCCGGTCCAGACCGAATCGGCGTCGGCGGGATCGAAGGGACGGTAGCGCCAGCCGCGGTTGGGTCCGCCCAGATAGATGTACGGACGCGTGAAGGTGGTGAAGAGCGCGGTATCGGTGCTGCGCACGATGGCGCGGATCAGCGTTTCGGCGCCGCCGCGGATGTAGCCGCACTTCGACACCGAGGCGTGGACGAGCACGAGGTCGCGGTCCGTGATGCCGATCTTCCGCAGTGCTGCGGCGATGTCGTCTTCGGTGATCTCCGGGCGTTCCACGGCTTCTATGTAGCCGTAATCCGCGAGGTGGTTCATGGCGTCGATATATTTTTTGACCTCGGCTTCGCTCTTTTCGGTTCCGGTCTCGGCTTCGGCGACGGCGATCGCCTGCGCGAGCGACCTTTTGCCGTCGAGCGCGCACATCACATGGGCGAAGGCGCCGTAGAGCATCCCGTCCGGGAGCGGAATTCGCGCGCAGGGCGGCACCTTCGCCTGCGAGTAGGGGAAGCCCGCTTCCTTGCGGGCGAGGATCATCCGGTCGGCGTAGTCGCGCCACGGCGAGTGTTTCGCGGTCGCCTTGATCTCGACCGGGGCGGGCGGTTCGGTTTCGGCGAGTTCCCGCACGAAGGCGGCGGCGAAGGCGGCGCTGCGGCACATGGTGTCGCGGTCGATGAAATCGACATCGCACTGCACCGAGTTGTGCCAGAAGCCGCGGCCGCGCCCCAGCAGCCACACCGACGGCACGCCGACCGTCGGGTCGCCTAAAAACAGGTCGTCCATGTAGGTCGGACTTCCGAGTTCGAGTTTCAGCACGTCCTTGAACTCGTCGTACGCTCTTTCGAGCAGCGCGTTCCCGGCGTAGGGTTTGGCGTTCCCCGTCGGGTACAGCACGATGGATTCGTCCTTCACGGCGCCGATGGAGTCGATGTTGCACCCGCCGACGACTTCGTCCTTGAGCCGGGAGCCGCGCCGCGCCGCGTAGGCGGCGTAGCCGTACATCTCCATCGCGAAGACCAGCCGCACCGAGTAGCGGGGCTTCGGCCCCGCGAGCAGCATTTTGGCGACTTCGATCGCGGTCGAGACTCCGGCGGAGTCGTCGTTGAGCAAGGGTTCGTAGAGGTGCGCGAAGAGCCAGATCTCCTTCGCCGACTCGCCGGGGATGCGCGCCGTGACCGCGGGTTCGACGCCGGCGTAGCGCCTGCCGTCGCACTCGACGCGCATTTCGAGCCCGGAGGCGGCGCGGCGGCGGATCGTATCGCCCATGCGCGGCGTGACCGCGAAGCCGATGAAGGGACGGTCCTCGGCGGTGACGTGCCAGTTGCCGCTTTCGGTGGCGGCATTCGCCCACTGGAGCGTATCGGGCGATTCGTAGCGTCCGATCACGAAGTCGGTGATGAAGCCGAGCGCGCCGAGGTCGAGCAGCGGACGGATCACGCCGCCGCCGACGCGGGTCAGGGGTTCGAGCATCACCATCGCGCCGCGCGGATCGGCCCCGGCGAGGAGCTGCGCCTCGGTCATCACCGGGGCGACTACCCCGCCGGGGGGCGTCGAGGTCGACCCCTTGACGAGGTGGAACGGGTGGCGCTGAAAGTCGGCGGCGGCGCGGTCGTCGCCGCCGGAAATTCCGCGCTGGCTGACGGGGACCCACCTGTCCGCTTCGTCATCGATGAAGGAAAGTCTGCCCACCGAGGCGTCCCAGGCGAGCGGCATGACCTTGTCCTGATACGCCGTCACGCCGTCGGCGGGGAAGTCGATGCGCTCGACTTCGGGGATGCCCGCTTCGACGAGCTGGCGGTAAACGTACTCCGCCGCGCGGAGCTGGCACGGCGTGGTCTCAGCCTGTTCGAGCGCGCCGAGTTCAACGGTGCGGCGGAAGAGTTTTTCCCCGTCGACCTGCCGCAAAAATCTTTCGTAATTTTGCTTCATCGCCGCCGCTCCCGTTCAACGGATCTCCAGCATGCGTTCGATGGCGCGGCGGGCGCGGTCCATGAGTTCGGCGGGGAGTTCCACTTCCGGCTTGCCGTCGCGCAGGGCGTCGCGGATCTTTTCCGCCGTCACGAGTTTCATGTCGGAGCAGCAGGGGCGCGGATCGAGCGGATAAAAACGCTTGCCGGGGTTCTCCTTTTCGAGCCGGTGGATGATGCCGTACTCGGTGCCGACGACGAATTCCGTTTTTTCTGAGCTCTTCACGAAGCGGAGCATCCCGCCCGTCGAAAGCGCCCGGTCGGCGGCGGCGACGATCGCGGGACGGCATTCGGGATGCACCAGCACCGTCGCGCCGGGATGGAGTTCGCGCGCCGCCGCGATGTGCGCCGCGGTGATCTCGTCGTGGATCGGGCAGCAGCCCGGCCAGAAATCCATCGGGCGCCCGAGCGAATCGGTGATGTTGCTCCCCAGATTGCGGTCGGGGAGGAACATGATCTTTTTGTCCTTCGGGATCGACGCCACGACGCGGTCGGCGTTGGCGCTGGTGCAGCAGATGTCGACCTCCGCCTTGACGGCTGCGGTGGTGTTGACGTAGGCGACGAGCACGGTATCGGGGTGCTGTTCCTTGTATTTGCGCACGGCGGCGGCCGCCGCCATATCCGCCATGCGGCAGCCGGCGCAGGGGGCGGGGTTCAGCACGGTCGAGCGGGGGGCGAGTATCTTCGCCGTCT
>CACZPY010000186.1 GCA_902783135.1 uncultured bacterium | reverse complement strand
TCGCGCTCGCGGTCGGTGAGGTCGCGCCACGGCACGTCGGTGCGCACGCCGAGGTGGTCGCGGGCGATGTCCTTCATGAGCGACCACATCAGCGACTGCCACGGCGCCACCGCGCCCTCGTCGATGGTGAGGGCGTCGTCGGGGATGATCGACGCCATGTCCACCTCGCGCACGATGCCGGTGCCGTCGCAGTGCGGACACGCCCCCTGCGAATTGAAGGCCAGCTCTTCCGCGCCCGGGGCGAAGAATTTTTCGCCGCACTCCGGGCAGACGAGTTCGCGCTCCGCCGCGACATCCAAGGTCGGCGCGAGGTAATGACCGTTGGGGCAGCAATGCGAAGCGAGGCGTGAAAACATCAGCCGAAGCGAGTTCAACAATTCCGTCGAGGTCCCGAAGGTGGAGCGGATGCCCGGGACCCCGGGCCGCTGGTGAAGCGCGAGGGCGGCTGGAACAAAGCGCACGTCTTCGACTTCGGCTCTGGCGGCCTGCGTCATGCGGCGCCGGGTGTAGGTGGAGAGCGATTCGAGATAGCGCCGCGAGCCTTCGGCGTAGATCACGCCCAGCGCGAGCGAGGATTTCCCGCTGCCCGACACTCCGGCGACGCCGACGATCTTTCCCAGCGGGATATCGACATCGATATTCTTGAGATTATTCTTTTTCGCCCCGCGGACCTCTATCGCGACCGGCTTCGTTCCGACGCCCTTGCTGTTCATGCCCGATCTTTCACTTCCTGTCTGCCGAAATCGTGAGGAATGCTGACGCAGTCACATCATGTCGTAATATAACACGACACGGCGCCGCTCGCAAGGATCGGAGACCGACTATCTTTGCATGAATACCTCCTTGCGGTCAGGTGATTTTTTGAAATAATCGATGAAGAAGGACCTTCCCGGTGTCGCACGCGAACTCCGATTTTTTCGTACCTCGGGGCGCGCACTCGAATCCCCCCAATACAGAAAAAGTTAACCCCGAAAAAACGCCTTTTTTATGCCCTCCCACCTCAAAATTACCGCAAAAATCAACTTCCTCAACACCCCACGCAAAGTCAATCCGAAATTTGCCGTTTCCGAGGTCGTTCTGCTGAATTAACTTTATCCGCCGCTCCGTGTGAAGTCAAGTCGGACTTTTTGATTGCCCTCGACAGTATTTCCGCTTCAGATGCAGTAGTCTGAGATGCCGAGTTCGGCGTTGCGTTTGCGGTAGGCGTTCAGGATATCGTCGAGCGTGATCTTCCCGGTCAATTCGCGGATGCCTTCGTTGAGCTCCGTCCAGACGTCGCGCGCAGGGCAGAGCACCTGACGTCTGCACTTTTCCGGCGAGTTCACGCAATCCACTACCGAGATCGGACCTTCCATCGTTTCCAGTATCTCCAGCAGCGTGATCTCCTCCGGCTGTTTCGCCAGATAAAAGCCGCCGTTGACGCCGCGCACCGACCGGATGAGTTTCGCTCGCCGCAGATCGATCACCAGACGGCTGATGTATTTGTCGGAGATCTGTTGTGACTGAGCGATGTCCTTGAGCATCCGCGGTTTCCCGGGATCGTGGGTCGCCAGATCGATCAGCACGCGCAGCCCGTACCGTCCTTTGGTGGAGATCTTCATTGTTTCGTTATTTTTCCGGATCACATTCCCGACAGGATAGAATATACCACGGCGGACGGCGAAATCAAGCACATATCCGAAAAAAAACTATAAAGCAAGTAGGATTTTCGGCTTTTACGCTTGATTTTATCCCTATACAGCAGTATTTTATAAAACATGATTATAGTGGTAGCGTATCTGAAGAGGAGATGCCGATGACGGTCGAACAGGAGATCCGCGCGCTCAAGCGGAAACACGGGGCGCTAATTTTGGCGCACAACTGCACCCGATCCGAGGTGCAGGAACTCGCGCGCAAAGCCAGAATGTCCATCTACAAGATTCCGGAGGTTTTGCCGTGAAGGTCGCCGTCGGCCTTTCGGGCGGCGTGGATTCCTCGGTTGCCGCCGCGCTGCTCAAAAGTCGGGGACACGAGGTCGTCGGTGTCACCATGAAGCTTTGGCGGGATGGGCGCTACCGCGGCGGCGAAAAGGATGCGTGTTTCGGTCCCGGCGAGGCCGAGGACATCGAACGTGCCGCGGCGCTGTGCCGCAAACTCGGCATCGCCCATCACGTCTTCGACTGCTCGGAAGAGTACGAAAAGGTCGTGCTCGAGTATTTCCGCACCGAGTATCTTGCCGGAAAGACGCCGAACCCCTGCGTCAGGTGCAACGCCTTTATGAAATTCGGCGTCCTGCCGCAGCTGGCACGCAAGTCAGGGGTGAGTTTCGACAAGTTCGCGACCGGTCACTACGCACGACTCCGCGAAGAAACAAACGTCTTTCATCTCCTCTGCGGCGCGGACGAAAAAAAGGACCAGTCCTACTTTCTATACCGCTTAAAGCAATCGCAGCTGAAAAATCTGCTCTTCCCGTTGGGGGAATACCATAAAAGCGAGGTGCGCGAACTCGCCGCCAGATATGGCTTGGAGGTCAAGGACAAGCCGGACAGTCAGGATTTCTACAGCGGCGACCACACGGAACTTCTCGATACTCCGCCGAAGGTCGGCAATATCGTCGACACCTCCGGTAAGGTCCTCGGTATGCACGAGGGTTTCTGGAACTACACCATCGGCCAGCGCAAGGGACTCGGGATCGCCGCGAAGGAGCCGCTGTACGTGCTCGACATAAACCACTGCCGCAACGAAGTCGTGGTGGGGAGCGCCGCCGACACGCTCCGGCACGAACTCGAACTAGCCGACTGCACTTGGATCGTCGCCGAACCGGAGGGCGAGGTGCTGGCGAAAGTGCGCTCGGCGTCAAAAATGCTTCCCGCGCGTTATGAACGCGGCAAACTCCATTTTCCGGAAGGCGTCTTCGCCGCGGCGCGGGGACAGTCCGCCGTGCTGTACCGGAATGGGGAAGTCTTGGGCGGCGGGATCATCGCCGGGGCGGTATGACATGGACAAGCTGATCGGAAAGGCGCTTGCAAGGCCGTACAACCTCACCCGCGGCGATATGGCATCACTGTTGAGCTGTGAGGACGAGCGGAAACTCTTTTCCGCCGCTTACGAACTCAAATGCCGTTATGTCGGCAAGGTCGTCGCTCTGCGCGGGATCGTCGAAATGGGCAACGTCTGCGCCAAGAACTGCTATTACTGCGGCATTCGGCGCGGAAACGCCAAGGTCTCCCGCTATCGGCTCGGCGAGGATGACGTTGTACGCATGGCGCGCTGGTGCTTCGACCAGAACTACGGTTCGGTGGTGCTCCAGTCGGGCGAGATCGAGTCGGAGGCGCATACGGAATATATCGAGCGCATCTTGAAGCGCATCCGCGACTTCGGCGGCGACGCTTTCGGCATCACCTTGAGCTTGGGGGAGCAGACGGAAGAAACTTATCGCCGCTGGCGTGAAGCCGGGGCGCACCGGTACTTGCTGCGGATCGAAAGCTCCGTGCCGGAGTTGTACGCGAAACTCCACCCGTTCGACCACTCCCACGC
>CACZPY010000185.1 GCA_902783135.1 uncultured bacterium | reverse complement strand
TCCAGCGCCGGGTCTGGTGACCGAAGTGACAACCCGCTTCGAGCAAATCGTTGATCGTGACTTTTGCCATTTTAGCAACTTCCTTTTCTGTTTCGACGCTTTTTGGCCGCGCGTTTCCGAAATTTTGCGCGTACCGGCAAGCCGCCTTTGGGTTTGGTTTTTCCCCGGCGACCGACCTCCGGACACCGGGCGATTAATTAAAATACACCTGAAAACAGGTGATTTCAAACGTTTTTCAGTTCTTTTTGCCAGAATTCGATCTCGTTTGCGACCGGCTCGAAACCGGTGCCGCCGACGAGCCGCCGTTTGCGGACGCTGGCGACCGGGTCGAAGAGCGTCAGAAATTCCGGCGTCGCCTCGGGGATGGTCTGCCGCATCTCGTCGAGGGTGACTTCGTCGAGCGCCTTGCCCTTTTCCCGGCAGAACTTCACGAACGACCCCACCCGGCGGTGGGCGTCGCGGAAGGGCACGCCGAGTTCGACGAGCTTTTCCGCGAGGTCGGTCGCCATCAGCGCGGGATCCGCCGCCGCCGCCGCCATGCGGTCGCGGCGGATGGTCATGGTGCCGATCATCGCGGGATAGACCGAGAGGATCGCCTTGGCGGTGTCCACGGCGTCGAAGATCGCGACTTTATCTTCCTGCAGGTCGCGGTTGTAGGCGAGCGGCAGCCCCTTGCAGAGCGTCAGCAGCGCGGTGAGGTCGCCGTAGATGCGGGCGGTCTTGCCGCGCGATAGTTCGCAGACGTCGGGGTTCTTCTTCTGGGGCATCAGGCTCGACCCGGTGCAGAAGGCGTCGTCGAGTTCGACGAACGAGAACTCCTGACTGCACCACAGTATCATATCTTCGGAAAGGCGCGAAACGTGCATCGCGAAGATCGCCAGCGCCGCGAGGAACTCGATCGCGAAATCCCGGTCGGCGACGCCGTCGAGACTGTTGCGCGTGAGCCGCGAAAAGCCGAGTTCGCGGCGCACGAATTCGCGGTCGAGCGGCAGCGTGGAGCCCGCCAGCGCCCCCGACCCGAGCGGCATGATGTCGATGCGCTTGCGGCAATCGGCGAGCCGTTCGGCGTCGCGCTGGAGCATTTCGACGTAAGCCAGCAGGTGGTGGGCGAAGAGGATCACCTGAGCATGCTGCAGATGAGTGAATCCGGGCATGATCGCGTCCGGTTCGGCGGCGGCCTTGTCGACCAGCGCCTTCTGGAAGTCGCGGATGCCGGAAACGATGAAGTCGCACTCCTCCCGCAGATACAGCCGCAGATCCAGCGCCACCTGATCGTTGCGGCTGCGCCCCGAGTGGACGCGGGCGCCCTCGTTGCCGAGTTTGCCGATCAGCGCGCTTTCGATGTGCATGTGGATGTCTTCAAGCGAGATCGTGTACTCGAAATCGCCCTTTTCGATCCTTTCGCGGATCTTCAGGAGTTCGTCGCGGATCGCGTCGGCGGACGCCTTCGGGATGATCCCCTGCGCGGCGAGCATCGCCACATGGGCTCTGCTGCCGTCGATGTCGTGCTTGAAAAGCCTGCGGTCGAAAGAGATGGATTCGGTGTATTTCGCCACTTCGTCCCGGGTCTCGGATGCGAATCTGCCGCCCCACAGCGCCATGATGTAAAGTCCTCCGTGTTTGCCGTTATGAATATGATCCATGCATAATTTACCCGTGTTGGGTCAGGTTTTCAACCTCTCCGGCGCGCGGGGGAGTGGAAAAATCGCCGCGCCGGGTATATATTAACGCTCATTATGAACGAGAAAACCGAAAAACGCAATATCTTCAACGGCGACAGCGCGATCTGTCCGGGGTGCGGCGAGACGCTGACCCCCGCGGATCTGGAATCTTTCGCCCGCTGTCCGTATTGCGACTATCAATTCGAACGTGATGCGCTCTTCGACGACTTCATCGTCGCCCCGCTCGTCAAGGGCTGGGTCAGAAACGCGCACCGCCAATTCCCGGGGTGACGACCATGAAAGATGCTGCGCTTCAGGAGAATGACTGCCGGACTTTTTCCGTGCTGGTGGAAAACCGCTTCGGCGTGCTGGCAAGGGTGGCGGGGCTGTTCAGCGGACGCGGGTACAACATCGCTTCGCTGACGGTGCACCAGACCCACGATCCGCGTTTTTCCAAAATGACGATCGTCACGGGCGGCGACGCGGCGGTGCTGGAGCAGATCGAAAAGCAGCTGCGCAAACTGGTCGACGTGATCCGGGTGGACGTGCTGTCGGGCGGCGCCTTCGTCGAACGCGAAGTCGCGCTGCTGAAACTGCGCACCGCGACGCGCGAGGAGCGTTCGCAGCTGATCCAGCTGGTCGAGGTATTTTCGGGCAAGATCGTGTCGGTGTCGAATCATGAGGTCGCGGTGGAACTGGCGGGCAAGGCCGACCGCATCGACGACTTCATCGCTCTGGTGCGCGACTTCGGCATCATCGACATGGCGCGTTCCGGCCGGGTGGCGATCGCCCGCTGCCGCGAGTAGTTTTCCCTGACCGCATAACATCATCCGAATCGGCGGAGGTATTCCATGGCTTCCGAACTGTCGTCAGTGCTTTCCGGGCTGATCCGTCCCGGCGTTTCCGACATCTTCGTCACCGCGGGCAAAGTGCCGAGCGTCCGGGAAAACGGCACGGTGGTCCCCGTCGCCGACGGCGGCGTCGTCTCCGCCGAAGCGGTGGACTTGTGGCGCGGCGAAGTGCTCGACGAACGGGGCGCGGCGGAGTATCTTTCGACCGGCGGCGCCGACGCGGCGGTGGAACTCAGCGGGCGACGCTGCCGGGTGAACTTTCTTTCATCGCTCAACGGTCCGGCGCTGGTGCTGCGGCCCATCGCTCCCGGCGGCGAACTGGATTTCGGACAACTGGGACTTCCGGGCGAGGCGTTGAAGCTGCTCGCGGCGAAGACCCGGGGCATCGTCTTCTTCACCGGCGGCACCGGCAGCGGCAAGACCACCAGCCTCAACGCGATGCTGAACTACATCAACGGTAATTTCCGGCGGCACATCCTGACTTTGGAGGACCCGATCGAATACGTCCACGCCGACCGGATGTCGCTGGTGACGCAGCGCGAGATATCGGGCGGCGGGTTCGCTCCGGCGATGCGCCACGCGGTGCGCGAGGATCCCGATGTGATCGTGCTGGGCGAAATGCGCGACGCGGGGAGCGTCCGGGCGGCGCTGAACGCCGCGTTGACCGGGCATCTGGTGCTCACCACGGTCCATTGCACCGACGGCGTATCGCTGCTGGAGCGCCTGCTCGGCTTCTTCGACGATGCCGAACGGCGGCGGGTCGCGGCGGATCTGGCGCTGTCGCTGGAAGCGGTGCTGGCGCAGCGGCTGCTGCCGGGGCGTTCCGGCGGGGTGGTCCCGGCGTTCGAACTGCTGCTGGGTACTCCGGTCGTGCGCAAGAATCTGGAGCAAGGTTCCTTCGACGGCGTGGCGATGGCGCTCGCCGACGGCGGGCGCAACGGGATGATCACTTTCAACCGCTCGCTCTACGAACTCGTGAACTGCGGCATGATCGGGCACGATGTCGCGCTGGAGGCTTCGGACGACCCCGATGAACTGGAACTGCGCTTCAGCGGCATCCGCCATGGCGGCGGCGGCAAGACGGCGGAAAGCGCCGCCGCCCGCGTCGCCGACGTCACCATGCGCGACCTTTTCCACACGGCGGTGCGGATGCACGCCAGCGATCTGTTGCTGTCGCACAACGTGCCGCCGATGCTGCGGATCGACGGCGAGATGCTGGCGCTGGATCTGCCCCCGTTGAGCGCGGGAGACATCCGGCGGCTGCTCTTCAGCGTGGTCGACCGGCGGCGCCGCGCGGTCTTCGAGGAACGGCGGGAGCTGGATGTGTCGCTCTCCGTCCCGGTGACGCTGGAAAACTTCAAACGCGAATGCCGTTTCCGGATCAACGCCTTCTTCCAGCGCGGAGTGCCGGCACTGGCGGCGCGGGTGCTGGAGGACCGCATCCCCGCCCCGGACGAACTGGGGCTGCCCTCCGTGATGCTCGAACTCGTCTGCAAGCGTCAGGGGCTGGTGCTGGTGACGGGGCCGACCGGCAGCGGCAAATCCACCACGCTGGCGAGTCTCTTGGACTATGTGAACCACCGTAAGCATCTGCACATCGTGACCATCGAGGACCCGATAGAGTTCATCTACAACAACGACAGGTCGTTGTTCGAACAGCGCGAAGTGCATTCGGATACCCTGAGTTTCGCCTCGGCGCTGCGCGCGGCGCTGCGGCAGACCCCGGACATCATCATGGTCGGCGAACTCCGCGATCCCGAGACCATCGCGGCGGCGCTGACCGCCGCCGAAACCGGACATCTGGTGCTGGGAACGATCCACACCAACAGCGCGGCGCAGACGGTGGACCGGGTGATCGACTCGTTCCCGCAGAACATGCAGAACCAGATCCGTCAGCAGTTCGCCGGCAGTCTGCTGGCGGTGGTCTCGCAGCGGCTGCTGCGGCGGGCGGACGGACAGGGCAGGGTGGCGGCGTTCGAGATCATGGTGGCGACCACGCCGATCCGGGCGCTGATCCGCGAGAGCCGCGGCCACCAGATCGAAGCCACCATGGAGACCGGCTGGTGCGAGGGCATGCAGACGATGCGCCGCGCGTTGGACGAACTTCTGGAAAAAGGACTCATCACCGACGAGGAGGCGCGCTCCGCCACCGTTTGACGGCAGCGTTTTTTCTTCACCCTTCCGGATGCAGCGGATCCTCGGGCCAGAGGTGCTTGGGGTAGCGGCTCTTCATCTCCTTGCGCACTATTCTCCACGTGCCGCGCCAGAATCCCGGCAGATCGCTCGTCAGCTGCACCGGGCGGCTGGCGGGCGAGAGCAGTTCCAGCTTGAGCGGCAACTTTTTGGTGCCGACGCAGGGGTGGACGTCGAGCGTGTAGAGCGCCTGGATCCGCACCGGGAGCGTCGGAACTTCCTGCGAATAGTCGATCTTCATTTCGTTGCCGCGCGGCGGCCGGAAACTGGGCGGATACTCCCGGTCGAGCCGGCGGCCGAGTTCGCTGCCCAGCGCGGCGCGGAGCAGATCGTACCACGGCAGTTTTTCCAGATCGGCGAAGCCGCGTATCGGACAGGCGGCGGCGATTCCGGTCCAGAGGCGCGTCCACGCGTCGCCGTTCCAATCGGGATAGTGCTCCGGGTCGAGGCGGCGGGCGAAGCGCACCCGGTCGAGCAGACGACAGGCGGCGGCGTCGGAGCGCGGCGGTATCGCTATTTCCCGTTCTGCGGCGGCATCCACGACCGCCCGGGCGATGTCGGCGGGATCGGCCGTTGTCGCCGCGCCCTCCGCGAGCACCAGATCGCCGAGGCGGCGCTCGCCGCGGGCGGCGGCGCGTCCGGTATCGGGGTTGAAGACGATCCGGGCGGTATTGACGATCGAATCCGCGAACTCCTCCTCCAATTCGGCGCGGTCGAGCGGGGCGGCGAGCTGGATGACCTGCGTGCCGCCCCCGGAGCCGCCGAGCCGGGCGACGGCGAGGAATTCGCTCCGTTCGAGGTCGTCGCCCGGACGCAGCCGGGCGTCCTTGCCGCCCGAAAGGTGGTAGACCGCGCCGGCACCGGGACGGCGGCGGCCGATCCACTCGGGGAACGCGTGCGCCAGCAGTATCCCCGGCGACGTCGGCGCGGCGTCGGGATCGCGCCGGGCGCGCCGGAAAAGTCCGCGGAGTTCGGCTTTGAGCACCGCCGAGTCGCGGGTGGTGCGCAGTTCCGTGATCTCCGCGGTGCTGGCGGGCGGCAGACGCTCCTCCAAGCGCGCCGCAAGGTCGATCGCGGCGTCGGGACAGCCGCGTTCCTCGGCGCACAGCAGCATCGCGCCGATCCGGGGATGCACCGGCAGCGCGGCGAGGCGCCGTCCGCGCGGGGTGAGATCGCCGTCGGCGGTCACGGCGCCGAGGCGGAACAGGAGTTTTTGCGCTTCGGCGAGCGTCGCTTCGGGGGGCGGATCGAGCCAGCGCAGGCGTTCCGGTCGGCTGCCCCATGCGAGCACCTCCAGTATGAGCCGGGAAAGTTCCGAGCGCAGAATCTCCGCCGTTGCGAAGGGCGGCCGCCCCGCGTGATCGAATTTGTTCCACAGCCGCCACGCGATGCCGGGGGCGGTGCGCCCGGCGCGTCCCGCGCGCTGCTCCGCCGAGGAGCGGGTGATCTTGCCGAGTTTCAGAAAGGACATCCCCGCGCCGGGGTCGAACTCCATGCGCCGTTCCCACCCGGAGTCGATCACGCCGGTCACGCCGTCGATGGTCAGACTGCTTTCCGCGACGTTGGTGGCGAGTACGATCTTGCGGCGCCCGCGCGCGTCGGGGGCGAGCACCCGCATCTGCTCCGCGAGCGGCAGATTGCCGTGCAGTGCCATCAGCGTTTCGGTTTCGTCATCGATCGCGGTAGACAGCATTTCCCGGGCGGCGGCGATTTCGCCGGCTCCGGGCAGAAAGACCAGCAGATCCCCCGGAGTTTCGCGCCGCGCCCGGAGCACCGCTTTGGCGCAGGCGGCGGCGATGCCGTTCGCATCGGGAGCGTCCTCGCTCCAGCGGATATCGACCGCGTGGAGCCTGCCGGGAACATGGAGCACTTGCGCCTCCGGCAGATAGGCGGCGAGAGATTCCGTATCGCCGGTGGCGGACATGATGCAGATATGGAGGCGGCGATCCGCCGAGCGTTCGAGGTCGTCGATCAATGCTAGCGCCAGATCGACTTCCCACTGGCGCTCGTGGAACTCGTCGAAGACCACCGCGTCGAACTTTTCCAGAAGCGGATCGTTCTGGAGCAGTTTCAGCATCACTCCCGGCGTCACCGCGAGCAGACGGGTCTCCGGCGATTCGGCGCGGTCGCCGCGCACCCGATAGCCGACGACCCCTCCGACCGCTTCTCCGCGCAGCGCGGCGATCCGGGCGGCGGCGGCGCGGGCGGCGACCCGGCGCGGCTCGATCAGCAGTACGCCGCCTCCGGTCAATTTCAGGAGTTCCGGCGGCACGCAGCTCGTCTTGCCGGAGCCGGGGGCGGAGGAAAGGATCAGCCGGCGGTTTTTCCGCAGGGCGGCGGCGATCTGCGGCAGATGTTCTTCGATCGGGAGTCGCATGGAGTTCATTTGGCGTGCGGATGCGCCTTGCGGTAGGCGTCCTTCATCCGTTCGGCGCTGATGTGGGTGTAGATCTGGGTGGTGCTCAAATTCTTGTGTCCCAAGAGTTCCTGCACGCTGCGCAGATCCGCTCCCGCGTCGAGCAGATGGGTCGCGAACGAGTGGCGCAGTTTGTGCGGAGTCAGGTCGGGCGGCAGCCCGGCGGTCAGCAGGTAGTTTTTCAGATTTCGCTGGAACGAGCGCGGCGTCAGCCGTTCTCCGAAGCGGTTGATGAAGAGCGGCGAAGCGGCGTCCCGGCCGCCGCCGGCATCCCGGCGGAAGGGCAGGTAGCGGCGCAGCGCTTCGACGGCGGGACCGCCGATCGGGGCGAGCCGTTCCTTTTTGCCCTTGCCACGGACGAGCAGGATATGCCGTCCCCAGTCGACGTCGCCGTAGTCGGCGCCCATCGCTTCGCTGATGCGCAGTCCGCCGGAGTAGATGACTTCGACGATCGCGCCGTCGCGGGCGGCGGCGAATGCGGCGTCCTGCGGGCGCGAGCGCTCTTCGGCGACGGCGTCGTTCCAGTACTTGCCGACCGCGGCGATCAGCCGTTCGATCTCGGAGATCTTCATGACTTCGGGCAGGGGGCGGTCGGCTTTGAGCCCCGGCATCCGGGTGAAGGGGTTGGCGGCGACGACCTCCTCGCGGATCAGGAAGCGGAAGAAGCTCCGCATCGCGGAAAGTTTGCGCTGGATCGACCGTTTGCTGTCGCCGCGGTCGTGGAGCATCATCACGAAGGAACGCGCCTGATCGCGGTCGATCTCCGCCCAGTCGTCGAAACCTTCGTCGTCGCGGATCCGGGCGGCGAATTCGGCGATGTCGGAACTGTACGCGTCGATGGTGTGCTCCGAGGCGTTGCGTTCGAGTGCCAGATAGTCGCGGAAGCGTTCGAGGCAGCTTTTGCTCATTGCCGGCGCCCCTGCGGTTTCAGCCGGACCAGTTCCATCACGGGCTGCCGGTCCTCGTTGTAGAGCGTCAGTTTGTCGTCGTCGAGCACATATCCGCGCACTTCCTCGATGCGGGCGAAGAATTCGTCCTCGTACTTTTTCCCCGCGCCGGGGATGCGCGTCGCGGCGAGGGGCCCGATCCGGATGCGCTTGCCTTCGGCGTAGGCGACCGGCCCGAAGAAGCGATTGCTTCCGGTGCTGCCGACCACGCGACCGTCGCCGATGAATTCGATGTAGGCCGATTGCGGCGAACCGGCGGGTTTCCAGAAACTTCCGGCGAGTTCGCCGTCGCGCGGAGCGGGGGGCGGCGCCGACTTGCAGCCGCCGGAAACGAGCAGCAGCGCGGCGAACGCGGACAAAACAGATAAAAATTTTTTCGTATTCACACTTGCACCCCTGACGGAAAAAGGCTATAGTAATACGATATACGATGGTTCGCTCTTCAATTTATATTCTCCGGAGCGTTTTTGCAAATCCCGGAGACGAACGAAAGGATATCTGTGATGAAAAAGTCGTTTTTACTGGTCGCCATGCTGCTGACGGTTGCGGTGCTGGCGGAGAACGGCGTGGTCAACGCCTCGCTGCTGAACGCCCGCCGCGAACCGAAGCTCAAATCGCCGGTGATGTGGAAGCTCCGCAACGGCGCGGTGGTCAACGTGACCCGCGTCTGCGAGAACAACTGGCTGGAGATCGAAGTGGATCAGAGCGCTCCGGTCTACGTCTCCGAGGCGTACGCGGTCGGCGGCAAGGCGGTGTCGACGGTGAAGATGTACTCGGGGAAGGGGGATTCCTTCCCGGTGTGGGGAGAGCTCAAAAAGGGCGAGAAGATCGAACTTCTCGACGACCGCGGTTACGGCTGGGTGCGGATAAACCCGCCCGAGCGTCTGCGCGCTTATGTTTACAGCATGTACGTCAAGAAGGCGACGGTCGTATTTGCCACCGCGACCGACGGCTGCCAGCGCAAGGTCACCGTTTCGGATGATCCGTGGGTCATGACTCCCGCCGCCAAGCCTGCGGCGAAGCCGGAAGCGAAACCCTCCGCCAAGCCTGCGGCGAAGCCGGAAGCGAAGGTTGCCGCCAAGCCTGCGGCGAAGCCGGAAGCGAAGGTTGCCGCCAAGCCTGCGG
>CACZPY010000184.1 GCA_902783135.1 uncultured bacterium | reverse complement strand
GAGAAAGTAGATGAAGAAACGCGCGCCGACCGCGGGCATGATCATGTTGGCGAGCATCTCCGAGATCGAACGCAGCCCCGAGGCGACGACCCGCAGCGCCCGGTTGTAGCGCATCTCGAGGAACTGCCCGATGCTCATCGCCTTGGTCTCGCGGAAACGGTAGAAACAGTATCCGTTGAGCCCCATGAAGATCGTGACGGGCAGCGTCAGATTCTGCCAGAAGGCGAGCGAAAAACCGGTTTTGTAGTGGATCTCGATGAAGGTGATGATCCCGATGATCGACAGCGCGTTGGTCATATCCGCGACGCTGATGACGTACCGGCCGCAGAGCCGCCCCGCGGAAAGCAGATCGACGACGCTCCGTACATATCTCCGCGAATAAAATCCCATGAAGAGCACGAAGCCCATCGGGATCAGAACGATCAGCCAGTCCAGCAGCCCCATGATGAAAACATCCCCCCTCGGTCGAAACCCGACGCGGTCTTCAGTCGTCGAACTTCACCAGAAACACCGTGCCCCCGGCATCCTTTTCCAGCTTCAGCACGCCGTTTTCGTAACAGTCGCTGAAGGTCTCCAGTTTTCGCACCGCGTCCAGCACGGTCACCTTGACGCCGCCGGAGGCGGGAACGCCCGCCAACTTGACGGAGATGCTCCGCGCGGGTTCGCCGTAGGACGAGATCAGCAGATATTTGCTCCCGTCGGCGGAGATGCCGCCCAGCACCGCCAGTCTGTCGCCGCCCGGATCGGAGGTGCCGACCCGGCGGTCGCCGCAGGCGCGGATGAAATCGGCGTAGAGCTTGTGGGCGTACCAGTTGAGCTGGCGGCGGCCGTAATGATCGTAAAGGCTCCACTGACCGTTGCCGTAGCTGTAGAAGTTGCTCATGTCGATCGCCGAGTCCTGCATCCGCGCCAGGGCGGTCACCACGAACGCCGCGGAATTCGGGCCGTTGCGTCCGGAGGAAGTGGCGTCCTGCATCTTGAGCAGCGGGTCGGCACTGCGGACCTCCGAGAAGTTGTAAGGCATCAGCCGCCACTCGTTCAACTGCAGCTCGGTGTGCGTGAATCCGTTCTCGTCGAGCAGCCGGCGCACGTCCTTGACGGGACCGATGATGTCTTCGAGATTGTCGGAGTAGCGGTGCCACGAGAAGAAATCCAAGGGAGCGTTTTCTTCGCGGCAGACCTTGATCAGCTGCTTCACGAGTTTGAGGTCCGGTTTGGTGAGGGCGGGACCGCCGATCTTGATCCACGGGCACCCCGCCTTGATCCGCTTGGCGACGTGGGCGTAGAAGCGGCAGAACTCCTCGTAGGACTTGTCCCACAAGGCGATGCTGTTCGGCTCGTTCCAGATCTCGTAGTAGCGGATGCCGTATTTGAAGCCGTTCGCCCAGCCCTTGTCGTAGTGTTTGATGATGCCGATGCAGAGATCGGCGAAGCGGTCGTGGTTCCCCGGATCGACCACCCAGTACTTGGTCGGATTGGGCGCGTAGTTTTCGATGGTGGGCGCGAGCCCGAAGACGAAGTTCGTCCCCGGCGAGGATTCGCGCACCATCCGCATGAAGGTATCGGTCGGTGCGAAGTTGTAGTTCGCCGGATCATTCGGATCGGCGTGGTAGTTCGGGAAGATGTTCTGATAATCCCCCGCCATGCCGGCGCAGCTGTCCTGACCGCGCAGATCGTGGACGCGCACCGTATCGAAACCGATCTTTCCCAGGTCGGCGCAGCGGACGGCGTCGTGTTCGTATTCCATCGGCATTATGATGTTGACGCCGTGCAGACGCTTGAATTTGCCGACGACGTTGCCGAAGTCGACCGACGCGGTCGGTTCGGTATCGGATGGAGCAAACTCGACCGGCTTGGCGGCGGCGGTCAGCGCACCTTTCGGGATCCGCAGCAGCCAGACCATGCTGTCGCCGAACTTGGGCAGGATCACCTCTCCCTTGCGCACGAACACCGTCTCGTTCCGGGATTGATAAGCGGAACGCGAGTCGGTGACGCCGGGACGCTGCACCGGAGCCGGCCAGACGCGAATGGATAGTTTCGTGCCGTCGGCGACGCCGCCGAGGCGGAGCCGGAGCGACGGCCGGGGATCGCGCAGCGCGGTCAGCAGCAGCAGTCCGTCACCGGTCTTCCGATCGGCGGCGCCGATTATGCCGAGGTTCTCCGACGCGGCGGAGGCGCGCACCGGAGAACCGAGCGCGGCGCAGCGGAAAAACTCGCTGTAAAGCGGCATTATCGCCCGGATGCCGCCGCGCAGAATGCCCAGGGCGTGGGCGCCGGTGAAACCGTGCATCTCCCGGTGGCGGGTGAACCCGTAGATGCAGGCGCTCTCGAGCGGCGTATCCTGCCACAATATCGCCGCGAGGATCGCGGCGGCTCCGGCGTCGGAGCCGGACAGTCCGGCGCGGTCGTTATCCAGAAACTCCATTTCCTCCACCCGGTTGCGCGTCCACACCGTCTGGTCCAGCGGATTGTGGTTGTATTCGCTGATCACCACCGGCGTATCGGGATATCCGTATTCGCCGAGCAGACGTTTGGCGGCGCTCACCTGACGCGCGAAAGCGGCGGGGTCGGGGCCGTTGCACTTGAAACTGAAGAAGTCCAGCGGAGCCTTCGCGGCGCGGCAGGCGCCGAGGAAGGTCCGGAAGTTCTTCTCGTCGAATTCCGAGAAGGAGGGCCCGCCGAATTCCAGTTTCGGGAAGCGTTTTTTGAGTTCCGAGGCTACCTCGGCGTAGAATTTGCCGAAATCTTCGACGCTCTTCGCCCAATAGTCGCGGGAATCCGGTTCGTTCCAGATCTCCCAGCGCCGGATGTCGCGGGCGAAGCCGTTCGCCCACTTTTCGTTGCAGTGCCGGATGATGCCGGAACACACCTTCACGAACTGCTTGCGGTCGGGTTCGCCGGTGCGGTAGTGGGTCTTGGAGTACTCCACCGTCGGGGCGAGGCTGTAGATGACGGGGATGTCGCTCTTTTTCACCACGGCGAGAAAGTCGTCGGTGGCCTTGAAATAATAGTTCTGCGGGTCGTCGGCATCGGCTTCGAAGACGCCGAAGATGCGGAACGGATCGCCGACACGGCGGCCGCCGGAGACCAGGTCCAGATTGGAAAGCCGCCGCAGATTGTATCCGACCGCCCGGTCCTGTTTCGCCCGCGTTTCCGCCATGCGCTCGGTGATGAGCATGCTGCGTCGATCGTTGAGCCCGAAGATCGGCCGTAGCGTCCTGTCGGTCGCGGGGGCGGAAAAGTCCGCGGCGAACACCGGTTTCCGTGCCGCCGCCGTATCGGGCCGCGGGGGACGGAGGGTGAAGACGAAGGTGTAGGTCTTGCCCTTGACGAGGCGGGTGCCCTCCGGAGTGGACCAGGTGTACCAATCGCCGGAAACCGGGGCTTTGAGCAGTTCGACGCCGTCGCACGTGAGCGAAGTCAACTGCGCCGCGCCGGTGATCTCGCGCCGGATCCCCCGTTCGTTGACGAATTTGCCGGAGACGCGGAATTTGGTGCGGATCGAACTGTCCGCGTTGGCGCGGACCTTCACGACGACTTGGGATTCCGGTGCGATGTCGAGTTTGGCGTGTACCGACAAACACAGATGGTTCTGGTTTTCTTTCCAGTTGGTATCGTAAGTCTTGATGAATCCGGAATGGTCCACGAGGCTCACCGCGCTGCGCGTCCGGCTCCAGAACTCCAAAACCGCGTACATGGCATCGGACGGCCGCTTTTCGATCGGCGTGGCGGGGGCTCCGTACCGGCGTTCGTCTTCCGAGGCGACGGCGATCCGCGCCTGCACCCGGTAGGTCTTGCCGGCTTCGAGTTTCAAGCCGCTTTTCCTGATGCGCAGCGTATTGGCGCCGCCGGAAAGCGGCTTGCCGTCGAGCAGGTCGCGCCCGTCGAGTTTGAACTCCGTGACCGTGACGGGATGAAAACCCTGCAGTGCACGATCTTCCAAACGCTGATTTTCCACGGAAACGCCGAAAAGTTTGCCGTCGGCGAGCGCCTTGAAGCTGACGTCGAAGTAATTTTCGCCGCCCTTTTCGGCGGCGCGCCGGGAATACTGGCGCGCGATCTGCGCCAACAGGACCTTGCCGTCGCTCACGCTGCGCAGCTGGGGCCTGCCGCGGACGAATTCGACCTGGCTGTCCGGAGAGAACGAGAACAACAGCGAAGAACGCAAGATCTCCGCCGCCGGACACACCGCAACTGCGAGCAGCAGCGCCATGATTGACAAACGTTTCATTGAATCTTCCCCCCCGGATGGTTTATGACAGATTTTTCATTGTGAACTTCGGGACTTTGGAGAGCCTTGGAATATTGGGGCATACCCCCCCGTTTTCATCCCAAGATTCTCAAAACTCTCAAGATTCTCAAAAACGGTCGCGGGGCCGCCGCCGGAGATGTCGCGAACTCCGGCGGCGGCTCCCAACCGTGTGTATCACGCCAGATTCTTGAACTTCAGCACGCTGTCTTCGAGCGTGAAGCCCCAGCCGTCGTAGGCGCCGCCGCTGATCGCCTGACCGAGGTCGATGGCTTCGCTCAAGATCGACGTACCGTCGACCTGCACGTCGAACTTGTGGTAGACGGTCGTCGTCGCCGCGTTGACGAGGCTCCACCCGTTGGTGTTGCCGGTCGCCAGATTCAGCGTGATGGTGTCGCCCGCGAAGTCCGCCGCCGTCCAGTTCAACAGAGCCGTCCCCGTCAGACCGGCGTCGCGATCCGCCACGTCGAAGGTCCACGCGCCGTTGCCGACGCTCGCATCGGCGCCGAACGTCGCCGCCGTGCCGGCGTCGAACGTGATGCTGGAAAAGCCGCCGATCCTGCCCGAGAAGGTCCCGGTGTAGCCGCTGAACTTCAACGTCGCCGCGCTGGGATCTTCGTTGCCGACGTAGGTGTAGCCGAATACGCCGCAGCCGAAGTCTTCGGCGCCGGTGAAGATCACCTTGGCGCTCGCGACAGTGTCGCCGTCGAACTGTCCTCTCGCATAGATGTCGCCCGTGATGTCGCCGCCCGCGACGGTGATGGTCACGTCGCCCGCTGCGGTCGTGCCGCCTGAGTACGAGTGGCTGCCGCCGCCGAAGATATTGGTGATCGTACCGCCCGAAACGGTGATGCTGACGTCGCCGACTTCGCTCTTGGCGTTCTTCTGCGCCCAGCCGCCGCCGTAGACGTTGCCCATGGTGCCGCCGGAGATCTTGATATTCACGTCGCCGACCATGGCGTAGACGCCGTCGTTGCCGCTCGCGGTGTTGTCGCTCGCCATCGCGCCGCCGAAGACGCCGCGGCCGCCCGCCGCCGTGCCCCAATCGCCGCCCGTGACGTTCAGCGTCACGCTGCCGACCGTGTAAACCGGCGCCGCCTTGGCGGTGTCGTGTCCGGTGGCGTAACCGGCCGCGAAGATGCAAGTCTGGCTCCCCTTGTCGGAACTTCCGCCCGCGACGGTCAAGGTCACGTCGCCGACGGTATGTACCGTCGTCGCCGTCGTGATCGTGCCCGCCTTCACCGCCGAAGCGCCGTAGATGTTGCCCTTGACCTTGTCGGTGCCGTCGTTCTTCATCGCGATCGTGGTGTCGATACCGCCGACGCTGGTCACGGCGCCGGTCTTGGCGTAGTTGGCGAGAGCGCCCGCGTAGAAGTCCTTGTTGAGCGTGTTGCCGCTCGAAATGACCGCGTTGACGAGACCCGTCACGTCGCCCATGCCGCCGAGATAGGTCATGCCGGCGAAGGTGTTTTTGTAGGCGACGAGTTCCACGCCGCCGACTTTCCCGTTCGAAGTTGCGCCCGCGGCGAAGTTGCCGATGGTGCCGCCCGCCCCGTGGATGAGGTAGCGGATCGTGCCGCCGTAGTTGCCGGTCGCGCCGTAGAGCGTCGCCCCCGCCGCCACCGACGCGCTGTCGATGTCGAGCCACGCGTCGCCCGCGATCGAGGCGTTGGCGAAGGTCACCGCGCTGCCCGCAGCAAGCGTGACGTTTTCCCATTTCAGCGCGCGGTCGCCCGAGTTGATGGTCGCGCCGCTGGTCGTAAGGTCCGCCGCCTCGGTGGTGAGGATCTCGCCGCTCATGTCGTACGCTTCGGCCTTGATGGTGGTGCCGTTTGCGCCGACGGTGTACTTGCGCCCGGCGTCGAGCGGGTTGATGTACTCGCCCACGCCGATCTCGGTGTCGAAGCCGAGATAGGTCACGGTATATTTGGCGGCGGTGTCGCCGTTGTCGGTGACAAGGTAGGTCTTGCCGAGCGAAAGCCCGGTCACCCGGACGACCGCGTCGTCCGAGAGGAGCGAGAGGTCGTTGACGAGCGCGGCGGTGTTGCCCGCCTTGCTGAGGAAGTCCAACGTGACTTCTTTCGTCGTCGCGCCGGCTTCGAGCGTCAGCTGCGCGCCCGAAACGACCCGGACGCCGTCCAAAGTCGCCCCGGCGTGGCAGATCAGCGTGCCGCCCGAACTCACCGTGCCGTTGGCAAAAGTCAGCCCGGAGAGCACGTTGAATTCGTATCCCTTGATGACCGAGTAGTTGACGAGCCGTCCCGGGGCGTTGGTGTAGGCGTCCGAGTTGGAGGTGATGGCGCCGAGGGCGATGCGGGTGTTCGAGCCGCCGAAGCCGCAGCTGTCGCCGACGATCACCGTTCCGCCGTTCCGGACGTTGACGTCGAACGCCGAGTTGTTGCTGTTGAACGAGAGCGACCCGCCCGAGTTGATGACCGCGCGGCTGACGAAGCCGCCCCAGTAGGTCACGCCGCCCGTAACGAGGCGGTTGCCGGTCAGCCGACCGCCCGAGAGCACCACGGTGTCGTAGGCGGTGCCGAAGGCTCCCTTGGAGTTGTGCACCGTCTGCGACCCGCCCGAACCGACGACCGTACCGTAGGCGGCGCCGCCCCACAGCTGTTCGCCGCCCTTGTCGTCGATGAAGGTGTTGGAGGCGACCGCACCGACGACGACGATCTCCTGCCCGTTGCTGCGGACGACGCCGTTGTTGAGCACCGTTCCCGCCATGGCGGAGATACGGGCGCTGTTCGTGCCCTCGCCGCCCTGAAGAACGAAGCCGTTCACGACCGTGTTCCGGGCGGAAACGGTGGTGAGCGCGGCGCTTTCGGTAACGACGGTGAGGTTGTTGACCGTTGCGGACGAGAAGTACGCCGACGCCGCACCCTCCAGGATCGTGGCATCGGTCAGCGTGGCGGCGGAACTTACGAAGAGTTTGCCGCCCGCCGCGACGACCACCTCTCCGACCACATTGCCGCCGGAGGAGACGTTCAGCGTGCCGCCGACGGTAACGCCGGAACCGAGCACGAGCCGCGCCCCGCTGCCGACGTTCGCGGAACCGATCGTGATCCCGTCGAGGAAATCGACCTCGAGGGACTTGCCGTTGGCGCCGCGCAAATCGAACTCCTGCGCCACGCCGTCGTCGATGTGCGCGTCGGTCAGCGCGACGAGCGTCCCGTCGGCCGTGTACGCGCTGATCGTGCCGGCGGCGATGTTGGTGTCTTCACCGCCGAGCCTGGCGGCGGCGCTGTAGACCAGCGTCGCCCCCGCGGCGATGTTCGCGCTGAGCAGCGTCCCCGCCGAAGCCAGCCGGACCACGGCGGTGCTCTCGGCGATCATGCCGTCGACGAACGCGCTCTTGGTGATGTAGGCGGTGCCCGCCTGATAGGTGGCGCCGCTCAACCCGTAGAGCAGACTGTAGTTGTAGACTTCGCCGCCCTCGTAGATGTAGGTGCTGGTCCTGCCCGTCCCGGAGAGACCGTACACCGTCGTGCCGGAGGAGACGCGGATCTGACCGTTGCTCATCATCGAGACGCCGCTCAACGTCATGTCGACGAAGTGGATCGTGACGCCGTTGAGCGTGAGGTCGTGCCCGACGCCGTTTTCGTCCGTGTAGAAATCCCCGCCGCCCGACCAGGTATTGGCGGCGATATGGTTGTTGCCGCCGATCATCTTGGCGCCGCCGCGCATGATCAGCGTGGCGCCCTCCTCGGTCGTGATGCCGGTCACGGAGTTGGTGTTGCTGACGTAGAGGGAGCCGCCGTTGCCAACCACGGCGCCGCTTATGAAACTGCTCGTTTCCATCGTCAACGTGCCGCCGGCGGAAATGGCGGCGTTGTCCACCCGCGCGCCGCTGTTGAGCGTCATCGTGGCGTTGTCGAGCGTGATGCCGGAGATGGAGGCGCCGCTCAACGCCATCGAGCCGCCGTCGTAGACCCGGACGGCGAAGGCGCTGCCGCCCGAGTAAACGGAGCCCTTGCCGTTGACGTCGAACGACCAGCCGGAGATCGTCCCGCCGCTGTGGACGATCACGGCGCCGCTCGCCGCGGCGCTGACGACGCACGCGGTCGCGCCGCTGCGGACGCAGAGGCTGCCGTTGCCGGCGGAGATCGCGACGCCGCTCAACGTGATATCCGCGAAGTTGACCGTGCTGCCGTTGAGCGTTAGGTCGTGCCCGACGCCGTTTTCGTCAGTGTAAAAATCCGCGCAGCCGGACCAGGTGCCGGCGGCGATATGGTTGTTGCTGCCCAATATCCACGCGCCGCCGCGCACGGTGATGCGCCCGCCATCGTTGATGGTTACGCCGGTCGCGGAGTTGCCGTTGGAAAGGTAGATCGTGCCGCCCGCGAGGACGGTGGCGTTGCTGATATAGCTGGAGCGGTGCAGCACCACGGCGCCCAAGTTGCTCACGACCGCGTCTTTGACCGCGCCGTCGTAGATCCCGGCACTGCGCGACTGAAAAACGCCGCTGGCGTTGTACGCTCCGGCGATAGTCGCACCGTCGACCGTCAACCCGTACCCGGTGAAGTTCACGCCGCCGCTGTTCTTGCCGCCGACCGTCGCGGCGCCGATGGAAAGCCCGCTCACCACGCCGTTCGCCACCGCGAAATCGCTGCCCCATTGGTAGAATTTGTTGGCGCCGGTGCCGCTGTAGACCGCGCCGACCGGGATGCTGGTCTTGCCGCCTTCGTCCACGATGTAGAGCGTGTTGCCGCCCATGGCGAACTTGCCGCCGTTTTCGACGACGACGTTGGTTAGATAGACGGTGTCGTTGAAGAACGCCGACCCGGCGGAATAGATGTGGGCGTCGGTGACCGTCGCCGTTCCCGGCTGAGTCCAGAGATAGCCGCCGGAGCTGATGGCGACGTCGTAAACGGTGGCATTGACGGCGGTGTTGCGGGAAAGCCGCAGACTGCCGTAGAACGTGCCGCCGGAAAGATACCCGCCGGAAATGACGGTGCTGCCGCCCGTGAGGACCGTGAGTTCGGTCGCCGATGCGGCCGAACCGACGTAGACGTAGCCCGCCGACGAAACGGTCGCAGTATTGAGGATGCCGCCCTCCTGAACTTTGATGGTGCCGTAATCGGCGCCGGTGGCTTCCGCGCCGGCGGTCAGATTGCTGCTGGTCGCATTGGTGATGGTCGTTGAGGTTTGCCAAGCCATGATGCCTTCTCCTTGTGTATATATATTATTTTCGCAGATATTTCATCACAAGTCTTTCAATGCGAGCGAATGTTCCAACCCGTCATCTTCGGGCAGATAATAGGTATAGGGTCCCGCCGGGATCACGCCGGGGTTTTTGTACACGTCGTTTAACCGGGGCGCGAAGGGGACGTAGATCTTGCTCTTGAACGTTTCGAGGGTGGTCGATTCGACGCTGCCCTCCACCTTGGCGATGTTGAGGCGTCCGTTGTGCTCCGGCGTGATGAAGTTGTATCCGTCCTTGTACGTGACGTCCGTACCGGCCTCCCAGATGCACAGCCGCTGGGTGCTCACCGCTTTCCCGAATTCGGGGAGGTACGGTGTCTTCGCGTCCGATATCCAGATCACCTGAGAGAACGACACCGAAGAGGGATTTTGGCGCGCCCTGCAATCCTCCTTGGTGGCGTAGGCGTTGTTGAAATCGCTGTAGAAATTGATGCACCACGCCCGCCCGCTCGGATTGAACACCGAAGGATACGCCTGCACGTTTCTTTCGTACGCCTTCGCGTATTGAGGATTGAAGCCGCGATTGGGGCAGTAATACCCCTTGAGGTCGACCTTGGCCAGATTGCTCCACTTGAGGTTGTTCGCCTTGCTGCCGGCCGGCGTGTTGATGTACTTGGCCTTCGCCAGCTGACCGATGTAGGAGGCGCTCGGCAAGCTGTAGTTGGCGCCCGGCCAGAACCCGCGGTGATCCTGGATGTAGGTCATCCCGATTATGGAGAGATTCTTGAGGTTGTTCACACACGACGTCGCATGAGCGCGTGCGCGGGCCTGCTGCAGCGCCGGCAGCAGCATCGCCGCCAGAATAGCGATGATCGCGATGACCACCAGGAGTTCGATCAACGTAAAGGATTTTTCACGCTTGCACTTCATACGGCCCCCCAGAATTGTGTTTCCCAAGATTTTGCATATGCGCTGAATCTCACAACTTGCAGATGGCGTCCATCTCCTTTTCCCACTCCGGATCTCCGATCTTGGCCTCCGGATGGGCCTGATACCAGCCGGCGATCCGCTTCGCGCCGACGGCGAACGGGATCTCGCACTTGAAACCGGGGACGAAACGCTTGATCTTGGAGTTGTCGAAGATCACGCTGTTCGCATGGTCGCCGAGCAGTATCCCCGCGTACTTCGGATTGTATTCGATGATGCGGTCGCACGCCACATGGTGCAGATTGGGCTTGACGCCGACCGCCGCGCCGAGGCATTCGTAGATCTGGTTCCAGGTCAGCACTTCGTCGCTGGTGATGTGGAAGGCTTCGCCGATGGCGGCGGGGTTGCCCGCCAGTCCGAGGATCCCCTTGGCGAAGTCCGTGCAGTGCGTGATGACCCACAGCGACAGCCCGTCGCCCTGGACCGGCAGCGGCTTGCCCTCCAGCATCCGCGAGAAGATGCCCCAGCTGGAGTTCTTGGGCGTGAAGCTCGTGAGCAGCCGGAAATCGGAGTAGGTGAGCGACGGACGCACGATGACGCCGGGGAAACCCTTGTCGATCGCGCGGCGCAGTTCCTCCTCGCTCTTGATCTTGTTGCGGGAATACTCCCAATACGGATTGCCGAGCGGCATTTCCTCGGTGATGAACGGCGACGGCAGCGGCTTATAGTAAGCCGAAGCGCTGGAAATATAGATGTACTGGTCGGTCCGTCCCTGCCAGATGCGGGTCGCCCGCTCGATGCCGCCGACCCGGTTGATGATGAAGTCGATCACGCAGTCGAAGTGCAAGTTCCCCAGCGCCTTGAGCGTGGCTTCGTCGTCGGCGTAGTCGGCGACGAGCTGTTTGACGTCCGCCGGGACCTCGTCGCAGATCGCACGCTGCCGGCGGGTCAGGATGTAAAGTTCGATGCCGAGCTGGCGCGCCACCGCCGTGACGCCGCTGCTGATGGTCCCGGT
>CACZPY010000183.1 GCA_902783135.1 uncultured bacterium | reverse complement strand
TGCTTCATGCACATGGAAAAGGGGCTCGATACCGGCGCGGTCTATCGGACCATCAGGTATCATCTGGACGGCACCGAGTACGCCGACGCCCTGGAGACGGCTTTGGGCGAACTTGCCGGGCGCGAAGCGGCGGCGACGGTGTGCCGCAAGATCCGCAAGGAGGACGCGTGGATCGACTGGCGGCGTTCCGCATCGGAGATCGCGGCGATGGTGCGCGCCTATCATCCGTGGCCGGGGGCGCGCTGCCGGGTCCGCCGGAGTTCCGGCGAATCGGTGCTGACGCTGCGCCGGGTGGAAGCGGCGCCCGGCAGAGTTCTGGCTCCGGGAGAAGTCTTTGTTCCCGACCGCCGGACGCTGCTGGTCGGCTGCGGCGACGGCGCGCTGAAGCTGTTGGAACTCACGCCGGAAAGTTCAAAGACGATGGATGCCGCCGCCTATCTGAACGGTCTGCGCGGAGAAAAGATCGAGTTTCTGCTCCGGGGCGAATGACGCTTCCCGGACGCATAATAAACCCTTTAATCACGGATAAAAATGAATGGAAACGGTAAAATGCAGTAAAGAGATCATCCTCAACTGCGAAAAGTTGGAGCGGCGCTTCGCGCTGCTCAACAACGGCAGACTCGAGGAGTACAAGATCGAACACGACACCGACGAGCCCAAGGTGGGCGACATCTATCTCGGCAGGATCTCCAATCTCGATCCCACGCTGCAGGCGGCGTTCATCGACATCGGCGCCCCCAAGAAGGCGTTCCTGCACTATCACGACATGCTGCCCGGATACGACGATCTGGTGGAAAAGTTCCAGAGCGCCCGGGACGAGGCGGCGGAAAACATCAGGAGCCGCCGCCGCAAACGTCAGGAGCCGCAGAGCGGCAAGATGGTCGCCGAGGCGCAGCGCCGCGGCCGCAAGATCTCGATGGCGGATATCCCAGCGATCTTCAAGCCGGGGATGGAGATCCTCGTGCAGGTGGTCAAGTCGCCGATCAGCACCAAGGGGGCGCGGGTGACGACGGATATTTCGATCCCCGGCCGGTATCTCGTGCTGATGCCCTACAGCGAGCACATCGGGCTGTCGACCCGCATCGAAGGCGGTCCGGAGCGGGAGCGTCTGCGCAACATCCTCTCCGAACTGGAACTGCCCGAAGGCATGGGGCTGATCTGCCGCACGGTCGGCGAGGGGCGCCGTTCGACCTTCTTCAAGCGCGACCTCGATCTCCTGCTCGACTACTGGCGCAAGATCGAACTGCTCGCCGAAAAGTCCAACGCGCCCAAGCTGCTCTTCACCGAGCCGAATCTGATCGACCGCACCGTGCGCGACTTCATGACCGAGGAGATCGAGGGCATCGTCGTCGACGATCCGGAGGTCAAAAAACACATCTGCGAAACTTTGAAGCGCATCGGCGGTTCGCGCCTCGGCAACAAGGTGAAACTCTACGGCGGCTCCCAGCCGGTCTACGACTTCTACAAGATCAACGATCAGTTGAAGGAAGTATTCCAGCGCGAGGTCAAACTCCCCGGCGGCGGGGCGATCGTCATCGACGAGACCGAGGCGCTGATCGCCATCGACGTCAACTCCGGTCACGGCCGCAAGAGCGCCGAGCAGCCGGAGTTCATCCTCCAGACCAATCTGGAGGCGGCGGCGGAGATCGCCCGGCAGTTGCGGCTGCGCGACATCGGCGGTCTGGTGGTGCTGGATTTCATCGACATGCGTTCGGCGCACGACCGCGAAGAGGTCTTCAAGTGCATGAAGAAACTCGTGAAGGACGACCGCGCCAAGACCAAAGTGCTGCCGCTCAGCAAACTCGGACTGATGGAAATGACCCGTCAGCGCGAGCACGAGAGCATTCAGGATCAGGTCTACAACCCGTGTCCCTACTGTCACGGCACCGGGCTGGTCAAGTCCGCGCTGACGATGAGCGCCGAGATCCAGCGCAAACTGGCGTCGGTGATGCGCAACCGCCGCTACCGCGACGCCGAGGTGCGGGTCTTCATGCACCCGGAAGTTCTGGCGCGGCTCCGCAACGAGGATGCCGAACTGCTGAGCGAACTGGAAGAAAAATACGGTCAGGAACTGAGTTTCCGCGCCGATCCGGCTCTGCACTACGAGGAGTTCCGGATCGTGGACCGCATCACCGGAAGCGAATTGTTCTGACCCGTCCCGCGGGACGGGGCGGATTACGGAGGCTGTTCTGCCATGCGGGTCGAGGAGTATCTTTCTTCGGAGATCCCGGACAAGCCGGGCGTGTACGTTTTCCGCGACCGCTTCGGCGAGGTGATCTACGTCGGCAAGGCGCGGCGGCTGCGTCGGCGGCTCGCGAACTACTTTCAGCCGTCGCGCAAGCGGACCGCCGATCCCAAAACCCGTTCGCTCATCAACTCCATCGCCGAGTGGAACTACGAACTCGTGCGCAGCGAGGACGAGGCGCTGATCCTCGAATCGCGCCTGATCAAGGACTATGCTCCGCGCTACAACATCCTGATGCGCGACGACAAGCGCTATCTGCTGCTGGAACTCGACGTGAACGAGCGTTTCCCGACCCTCAAACCGGCGCGCTTCAAACGTCCCGGTTCGCCGAGCCGCTACTTCGGACCGTTCCCCCACGGTTACGCGCTCAAGATGACGCTCGAATATCTGCTGGCGCACTTCGGTCTGCGCGCCTGCCGCGCCGCCGAACCCGACGCCGAGACGCGCAAACGCTGTTTGAAGCGCATCGTCAAAGACTGCTGCGGGCCGTGCACGGGCAAGGTCACGGAGGCGGAATACCGCGCCCGGCTGGATGCCGCGCTGCGGGTGCTCGACGGTGACATCGGCGAACTCAAAACCGAACTTTCCGCGCAGATCGCCGCCTGCGCCGCAGCGGAAAATTACGAAAAGGCGGCGCATCTGCGCGACGTGCTCGCCAATCTGGTCGCGGTCTTCGGCCGCCGCAACCGCAGTTTCGAACGTCCCGAACTGCCCGGCATCGGTTCCGGACCCGCCGCGGCGGAGGCGCTGCGGGAGCGTCTGGGGCTGACGGCGCCGCTTCATACCATCATCGGCTTCGATATTTCCAACACCTTCGGCACTCAGGCGGTGGCGAGCATGGTCTGCTTCACCGACGGCCGCCCGGACCGCGACCGTTACCGGCGCTTCCGCATCCGCACCGTCGATCACAGCGACGACTTCGCGATGATGGCGGAGGCGGTGGGGCGCCATTTCGGTCGGCTGCTCGAAAATCATCTGCCGCTGCCGGATCTGCTGATGGTCGACGGCGGCAGGGGGCAGCTTTCCGCGACGCTGGAGCAGCTCGCGGCGATGGGGTGTCCGCCGTTCCCGGTGCTGGGTCTGGCGAAGCGTCTGGAGGAGATAATCCTGCCGGGCGTCGCGGAGCCGCTGCGTCTCGACCGCCACGATCCGGCATTGCGGCTGCTGCAGGCGCTGCGCGACGAGGCCCACCGCTTTGCGATCGGCTACCACCGGGATCTGCGCGAAAAACGTATGGAGCAGTCGATCCTCGACACCGTCCCCGGCATCGGCCCGGCGCGGCGCAAGGCGCTCTTGAGGACCTTCGGTTCGGTGCGGAAACTGCGCAAAGTCACGGCGGCGGAGATCGCGGAACGCGTCCCCGGCATCGGTCCGGCGACGGCGGAGCGGCTGCTGAAAGCCCTCCGGGGTTGAAACCGGCGGCGGAATGTGTTATATTAATCTACAGTCACTTTACCGAAAAGTACATATATTGAAGGATTCGTGCAAATGAAGAACAACGCCGTCGTCCCCGAACTCGATCCCGGATTCCTTCCCGCCGCGCTGTGGAACCGCGAATACCGCGAACTGGCGAAGAAAAAGGCTTCGCATCCGCTTGCCGTCACGTTGGAACGCGCCAACGGGGCGATCTCGCGCTTCGACACCGTGGTGCTCGAAGAAACGCCGGAGAACGAAGCGCTGAATCTGCGTTACGTCGAACGGCTGGTCAAGTTCCTGCTGTGGGCGCAGGGCGGCTGGCGGGTGACCATCGCCGGAGCGCCGAAAACGGCGGAAAAACTGCGCCGGATGTATTCGCCCTCGGGAGAGCGCGCCTTCGACTGCGCGATGATGGGGCGCCGCATCTACGACCGCGACTTCACCGTCGTCGGCACGACCTACGATCAGGCTCCGGAGCCGCGCGATGTGGCGCTCAAACTCGGCGGCAATTTCTCTGGCTGCCGGATCGGCTTCGACCTCGGCGGCTCCGACCGCAAGTGCGCGGCGGTGATCGACGGCAAGGTCGTCCACAGCGAGGAGGTCGTCTGGGACCCGTATTTCCAGAGCGACATCGAATACCACAAGGCGGGCATCCTTGACTCGCTGCGCCGCGCGGCGGCTAAACTGCCGCGGATCGACGCCATCGGCGGCAGCGCCGCCGGGGTGTATGTGGATAACCAGCCGCGCCTCGCTTCGCTGTTCCGGGGAATACCGGAGGCGGATTTCCCGGTCAAGGTGCGCCCGGTGTTTCAGGAGATCGCCAGGGAGTTCCCCGGCGTACCGTTCACGGTCATCAACGACGGTGAGGTCACCGCGCTCGCGGGGGCGCTCAGCATGAAGCGCAACGCCCTTTTGGGGCTGGCGATGGGGACCAGCGAGGCGGTGGGCTACGTCACGCCGTCGGGGAACCTCACCGACTATCTGAACGAACTCGCCTTCGCGCCGGTGGACTACCGCGAAGAGAACGCGCCGAGCGACGAATGGTCGCAGGATCGGGGCGTCGGCGCCAACTATCTGTCGCAGCAGGCGGTGGGGCGGCTGGCTCCGGCGGCGGGGTTCGCGTTCGCGGCGGGGATGCCGCTGCCCGAACAGCTCAAAAGCGTGCAGGCGGCGATGGCGGCGGGAGACGAACGGGCGGTCAGGATCTACCGCAGCATCGGCGTTTACCTCGGCTATGCGGCGGCGCACTACGCCGACTTCTACCGGATGGAAAATCTGCTGCTGCTGGGCCGCGTGTCGTCGGGGGAGGGCGGCAGCGTGATCATCGACTTCGCCAAGCAGGTGCTGGAACGGGAATTCCCGGAACTCCACATCGAGTTTCTGCTCCCGGACGAGACCTTCAAGCGTCACGGCCAGGCGGTGATCGCCGCCACGCTGTAAACGGTCCGCGGTGCCGGATCACGGGGGATGTCGACGATCCCCCGTTTTTTTATGGCGCGAAATCGTTGCCCGGCAAAGAATCTCTATTTACAAATCGTTAGAGTGGTGCTATATTTTACCGGAATATATTTATTATAACAACGCACCGCATAAAGCAGGGAGATCGATACAGTGAAAGAGTTGAGTGTTGGGATCATCGGTTTCGGTACCGTCGGCGCCGGAGTCGCGGATATCTTGCTGACGAACCGTGAAGTCATCGCCAAGCGCACCGGCGTCATGCTGACCTTGAAGCGTATCGCCGATCTGGACATCACCACCGACCGCGGAGTGAAGGTCCCGCCGGAGGTGCTTACCACCGACGCCGCCGTGGCGATCAGGGAGTGCGACGTCATCGTGGAACTCGTCGGCGGCACCACCGTCGCCAAAAAATTCATCCTTGACGCGCTCAAGGCGGGCAAGCCGGTCGTCACCGCGAACAAGGCGCTCTTGGCGCAGTACGGCGAGGAACTCTTCGCCGCGGCGGAGGCGTCCGGCGTCGACATGGGCTACGAAGCCAGCGTGGCGGGCGGCATCCCGATCATCAAGGCGCTGCGCGAAGGGTTGTCCGCCAACCGCATCAAGTGCATCTACGGCATCATGAACGGTACGTGCAACTACATTATGACCCGCATGGAGCGGGAGGGCGCGGATTTCCAAAGCGTGCTGACCGATGCCCAGAAACTCGGCTATGCCGAGGCGAACCCGAGTCTGGACATCGACGGCTTCGATACCGCGCACAAGACCTCGATCCTCGCCAGCCTCGCCTACGGCAAGTGGTTCGGCATGGATCCGGTGTACGTCGAGGGCATCCGCGATCTGGAACTTGCCGATCTCCGTTACGCCGACGAACTCGGCTACCGGATCAAGCTGCTCGGCATCATCAAGAACGAGAACGGCGCGGTGCAGATGCGCGTTCATCCCACGCTGATCCCGCGCCGTACGCTGATGGCGGAGATAATGGATGTCTTCAACGGCGTGCTGGTCGACGGCGATTTCGTGGATCAGACGATCTTTTACGGCCGCGGCGCGGGACGCCGGGCGACGGCGAGCGCGGTGGTCGCCGACCTCGTCGACGTGGCGCTGAACGCCGCCGCCGGTTCGGTGCGGCGCATTCCGGCGTTCCGTCCGGGCGAGCAGTTCGAGCGGGTGCTGCCGATGGACGAGGTGACTTCGCGCTACTATCTGCGGCTTCTGGTCGACGACTGTCCGGGAGTGATCTCCGCCATCACGCAGATCCTCGCCGACCGGTCGATCAGCATTTCGAGCCTGATCCAGCACGAAGGTCATACCGGCGGCGATCCGGTGGCGCTGGTCATTTTGACGCATCCGGCGCTGGAGCGCGAGGTGCGCGCGGCGCTGGAGGAGATCGGCAAACTGCCGTTCAACCGTTCGGCGGTCAAACTGTTGCGCATTGAGGATCTGTGAGGAGCGGAAAACCGCTTCGGAATGGAGAGTTCGGTAAATATGGGAAACCATACTGTTGAAAAGATCGGCGGGACCAGCATGTCCCGCTTCGGCGAACTGATGAGGAACATCCTCATCGGCGACCGCCGCGGCGCGG
>CACZPY010000182.1 GCA_902783135.1 uncultured bacterium | reverse complement strand
GACGGCTCCGGCGAAGGCGGAAAAGCCCGCCCCCGCCAAGGTTCCGGCGACGGCGGAAAAGCCCGCCCCCGCGAAAAAGTAAGGTGGATTCGGACGGATGGCGATGAACGGCTCGGTTAAAAAGTTCATGATCGCGGCGGCGGTGTCGGTTTCGGCACTGCTTTTCGGCGCGAGCGACCGCAGCATCTTCGCCAAGATAAAGGTGGATCTGCAGCTCGAAAAGCCGCCCGTGCCGACCGTGAACAAATTGTCGCACAATCCCTCCGGTCGCGTCGTCGCCGATCCGCAGTGGCTGGTCGTCCGCGTGTATTACTATCCGCAGGGCCCCCGCAACAACAGCCAGAATCAGCAGACCTACCTCGATGATGTCCGGATGCAGATCAATCTGACCTTCCCGCTGGGCAGGGGCGATACGGACCGTTTGGGGATGTTCAAAGGCGGTCAGACCTTGTGGACGGTCTACTGCAACGGCAAAAGCCATATGGCGATGATGTTCATCCCGCCGCAGCTGCTGCAGCGCTACGTGTATATGCTGGACGGCGACACGGGGGTCCATGTCCCGGTGCGCGCCGATCTGAAGGCGGAGGTGATATTCTTCGACCGTTCCGACCGGGAACTGGGGCGCGGATACTGCGGCGTATCCGGCACCGCTTCCAAGCAGGAGGAAAACTTCGCGCAGCTGGAGCGCCGGGTGTTGCCCGCCTGTGTGATCGACGGGGCGTTCGTGGAGCGCACGGCGACTCCGTGGAGCTGCCTCGCACCGGATCAGTTCGATTTTGTCAAGCCGGCGGCGGTGAAGCTGCCGGATACGCCGGCTCCGCCGCGCAGAAGGTTCGCCGAAAACGAAAATCCGGTCCGCGGTCCGGTGGCGCCGGATCGGGCTCCGAAGCGTCGCGGCGGCAAAACGAAGGACAACTCCGGCAAATGAGGCGCCGGCGAGCGGATTTGAGGTTTTTGATCCAACCATAAAAAGCAAGCATAGAGATGGCAAAAGAAAACAGGGTTTTGACGATTGACGTCGGCGGCGACAATCTGAAGATGGCGGAGTTCGCCTTCCTTCCCGGTGGAGGGATCGTCCTCACCGGTTTCGCTTTCCGTCGTTTTGACGCCAAGGACGAGAGCGAGTACGCCCCCTCGTTCGCTCAGGTATACGGCGAAATGCTGGTCGAAAACAATTTCACCGCCCGCGGAGTGCGTCTTTCGCTGGCGGCGCAGAATTCGTTCCAGCGCCTCAGCAAGCTGCCGGCGATGCTGGGCAACCGCAGTTCCATCAGCAAGATCGTGGAGTACGAAGCGCGGCAGACGGTCCCGTACTCGATGAGCGAGGTCGAATGGGGTTATCAGCTGATCCACCATCAGTGGAAGGAAAGCGTCGCCGAGACCCGCGACGACGGCAGCGTCGAGGAAGTGACGGTCGACCGTTCCGAGTACGAGGCGCTCTTCGTCGCGATGAAGACCGAGGAGATAACCCGCTACACCGACGTCATCGAAAATTCCGGGCGCGAGGTGCTGTCGGTCGATATCGCTCCCGTGGCGCTCTTCAACGCCGCCAAGGCGGCGCAGCAGGTCAGCGACGAGGAGTGCGTGCTTCTGCTCAATATCGGCGGCAGCGTCTCCTCGCTGATGATCTCGGATCACAACCGGGCATTCATGCGGAGCATCCCCATCGGCGGCAATACGATCACGGCGCAGATCGCCAAGGAGTTCGGGATCAGCATGGAAGAGGCGGAGGAACTGAAGCGGCGCCACGGCTTCGTCGCTCTGGGCGGCGCCTACGAGGATCCCGAATCGGAACTGGCGGCGACGATCTCCAAAGTCGCCCGTACGATCATGACCCGTCTGCACGGTGAAGTCAGCCGTTCCATCAACGTGTGGCGCGCCCAGCACGGCGGCTCCCAGCCGACGCGGGTGCTGCTCTCGAGCGGCGGTTCGACGATGCTCTATATCACCGACTTCTTCCAGGAAAAACTGCGGGTCCCGGTCAGCTATCTCAACACTTTCGGTGCGATCACCATCGCGCCCGAGGTCAATAAGGAGGCGCTGCAGCTGGTGGCGCCGATGTTCCAGGAAATGATCGGCATGAGTCTGCGGAGCGTGACCAAGTGTCCGATCGATATCTCGCTGCTGCCGCATGTCATCAGCGATCAGCGCGATCTGGACCGCAAGAAGCCTTATTTCTTCGCTTCGGCGGCGGGCGTGGTGATCTGCTTGTGCGTGCTGGCGTTCTGCGTGATGCGGCTTTCCGACTTCGAGGCCGAGCGCGGCAGCCGTACCGAGGTCGAGGTCAACAAGACCAAGAAGGTGCTGGACGGCGTCAACGGTCTGGTCGGTCAGCTCAATTCGGCGAAGGGCGAATTCGAGGAGGCGATGAACTTCCTGCGCAGCCGCGGCAAGTGGACGCAGATGCTGCAGGAACTCCAGCGCATCACTCCCGACGGCATGTGGTATGTGGTCGTCGAAGGCGTGGGCGACGAATCCTCCGAAGGCTCGTCTTCCGGCGACGGCCCGGGCGGCGGCGGAGATGAGGCGGCGATGCAGCTCGTCGGCAATCCCTTTGCGGTCGCCGGGTTCCCGATCACCGGCGCGGCGGCGCTCGGCAATTTGAACAGCGACATGGGGAATGGAATAGCCGCGGCGGTGCGCAAAGACCTGCGCGAGGTCAAACGCATCCGGCTGGTCGGCTACACCCTCGAACTCGACAATCAGTGGCGGCTGCAGAGCGAACTCGCGAAAAAACTCAAGGATTCGGAGTTTTTCGCTCCGGAGTGGAAGATCACCGTCAACCGGCAGGTCGGCAACATGAGCGGATTCGAGATCTTCCTGCAGTTAAAGGAACCGATCAGGAAATAACGGGTGACGCAAGTGAATAACAGATTCGTAAAAAACAATATTGGTCTGCTGGCGGTCACCACCATCTGTTCGCTGGTCGCGTTGGTGGTCCTGATCTTCGTGATCATCGAAGGCATCGAGATGAGCAAGAACAGCGCCAAGGTCAAGGCCATGCGCGACGAGATCCAGAAGATCATCAAGCAGAACCCCGCCCCGGTGGAGGGCAACAAGCCGCTTCTGGAGCAGGATATCGCGGTCTACCGCCGCGCCGCCGCGGAACTGCAGGCGCATTTCGGTCATCCTCTGGAGCCGGCGCTGACGGAATTCTTCAAGACGCTGAAGATCCGCAAGGATCGGGAGATGTGGAAGGAAGAATTCGGCGATGAACCGGTCCCCGATCAACTGACGCGGCAGCGCTTCGTCGAGATCTTCCGCAAGAAGTGGGACGGCATCGAAGCCACCAATTATGCCAAGCAGAGATACGAGTTCAACGAGTTCCGCCGCAGTTTCCTGAACTGGCCGGAAGCGCAGGCGGCGTTCATCCGTACCGCGCAGCCCTGCATGGTCGAGCCGCTCAACGGCGACAACGCCGATGAAGTGCTGATGTCGGCGCTGGGGTTCCCGCGCCGCATGGACGGCGACGCCCGCAAATTGAAGACGGTCTTCGACAACACCCGCGAACAGTTGTTCAAGGATCTCAACGATCAGATTCAGATCGCTCCCTCCGCCATCGGATTGGGGTTCGGTCTGGGCGGCGGCGATAATCTTGCTCCCGGCGGGACCGAAACATTGAATTTCAACGTGGAAGATTATCCGGTGATCGCCCGCCATCTCGACATCGTCAGCGACATGGTGCGGCGGCTCCGCACTTCCGGCATCAAATATGTATATGACATCCGCATCCGGCGCGGCGGCGGGGACGGCGGAAACGCCGAAGGCGGCGACGCCGGAGGTTCCGGCGCCCGTTTCAACGAAACGTTCGAAAATTCCAACGGTTACGATATAAGTCACTATCAGATCGAGGTGTCCGGTCCGATGGCGGGTATCCGTAAACTTACGGAACTTTTGGATCGCGCTTATCCCGATCGCCGGGTCTATATAGTCAGGTCGGTGTTCCTCTATGCCGAGGAAAATGGCGCCGACCGTATCTTTTCCGGCGTCGACAAGGAGGAGGAAGCCGGCGGCAACCTCGCTCCCGCCGCGCCCGCTCCGGTGCAGCCGGTGCAGCGCCGCCGTCGCCGCCGCGGACCTGAGGCGAACGAGGATAACACGGTCCAGTCCGACTCCGACGGCGACCGGATGCGCCGGCTGGAAGAGGCGCGCCGCCGCTATCGCGAGCGTCAGGCCCGTCTGCCTTACGAGAAGCGCGACGGCTACGGCGAAGTGCTCGTCGGCACCGGCGAGACCTTCCGGGCGGTGATCGATATAGATTATGTGGCTCAGAGCAGTCGTTAAATGCATGGGGTGTTCCGGTGGAATTCTTGAAGAGACATTATGAGAAGTTGATACTTCTGGCGTTGTCGGTGATCTCCCTCCTCGCCGTGCTGTATATGACCAGTGTGATGAGCGACACCAAAGAAGTCACGGACCGGGATCTCAAGATCCCCACCCGTTCTCCCGACTACAAGACGCTCGACTCCGAGTTGGAAAAGTACAAGGCGGAAAAGTCCGCCGAGGAGCGCGGCAACTACTCCGATGCGGTCAAGCTTTACGCCCGTTCCGGCAAATTCAACGCGGACGAACTGATCCGCGAAACTCAGCTCGTATGGAAGGCTTCGACCAGCCGTTCCGATGCCGGTCGCGGGCATTTCAGCGACCTCGTCGACGTCTTCAAGATGGCGCGCTGCCCGCACTGCAACCGGGTGATCCCCTTCGCGTATTTCTCCGATTCCAAATGTCCGAGTTGCGGCGGCGAACTCAAAAAGCCCTCCGGCCGTCCCAAACGGATGCTGGTGTTTCAGGAAGGCGACTCCGACGGCGACGGCATCAGCGATGACGACGAACGGCGTTACGGATTCGATCCGAACGACTCCGGCGATGCGCTGCTCGACGCCGACAACGACGGATTTTCCAATCTGTTCGAACTTCAGAACAACAGCGATCCCCGCAATTCCAACAATTGTCCCCCGCTGTGGTATCGTCTGCGTTTCCGCGGTATGGACCGGATCGAACTGCCGATCCGCCTGACCAGCGTGGATACCGGCGGCAAAAGCGATCCGAAGGCGTGGGATGCGTTGATCAAACTGCAGCGGCGCAATGCCCGCGGCAGACTGGTCAACAGTGATGACAGTTACCGGATCGGCGACGAATTGAACTTCGACGGCCGCAATTACCGGGTCGAGGATATGAAGCAGGAACGGCGACTGGAAAAAACCGAGGGCGGGCTGGAAAAGAGCACCGACTCCTATGTCGTCACGCTGCGCGAGATCCGTCCCGAGGGCGCTCCGGACGACGGCAAGCCGTTGGATGAACTGAAATTGGTGCTCGGTCAGCCGGTGTACAGTCCCGACCGCCGGGTGCTGCTGGAAGATATCGGATTTCCGCCGGATGCGAACGGCAAGCGTCCGGTGTACGGTTTGCGGGAAGGTGCGACGTTCATCATCGGCGGCACCGGCAACGCGGGCCGCAATGTGGTGCCGATGTCCTATCGGCTGGTCAAGTTCGACGAGCGCAACAAGACCGCGCTGCTGGAATTCGCCCGCGGGCGTTCCGGCGCCGATCGTTCGCTCGATGCGAACGGACGGAGAATGCTGGTTACCGAATTCAGCGAGATCCCGGAGGATATGTGGGTGGTGCCGCCGACGGCGGGGAGCGAAAACCGGACGCAGCGTCCGCGGAACAACGCCCGCCGCAATCCGGAACCGGAACTTTGATATGAGGTATGCGTCACCGCAGCCGGGCTGCGGCGCGTGAACAAATAGTAAATACAGTCAAGAGGTATTTTGGAATAAACCAAAACTGGGGGATTTGTTGATGGATCGAAAAACGTACATCGCAACTTGGCCGCTGTTGCTTGTTCTGACGCTGTCGTCGCTGCCGGCAGCGGCGGAGGAGGCGGCGGCTCCCGGCGGTTCGCCGGAGGTCACCCGCCGTATCCAACGGAGTCAGGGCAATTACGCCGAACAGGATCGCCTGCTGAAAGAGGCCGACGAACTTTTCGCCAAAAAGGAGTTCGAAAAGGCGCGTACCATTACCGAAGGCGTGCTGGCGGGATTGGATCTCGAGGTCTCCGAAGTCAACAGCGAGATCGCCCGCAACCGCATGGTCCGGGTGCGGCGTCAGGCGCGTATGATCCGTCACGCCGAGGGGCAGGATATGTTGATGCAGGCGCGTCAGCTCGCTGCCGACGGCCGCTACAATGACGCCGGCAACCTCGCCGCGCGGGTGGTGACGCTCGCCGCCGATGTCGCCGAAGTCCCCGGCATGGAAGGCAAGCCCGACACCAAGTTGCAGCAGGAGGCCGACCGGCTGCTGCTCTACTGCCGCAATATGGATAACAACGAAAAGATCCGCCGCGACGCTTCTCTGGAACAGGCGCAGTCCAAAGACTACCAGAAACACCAGAAGCAGATCGCCAGACTGCTTGCCGAGGCCAAGTCGCTCGCCAAGGTCAAGCACTACGAGGCGGCATTGGAAAAGGTGCAGCAGGTTTTCATCTTCGATCCGCTGAACACCGAGGCGATGTTGTTTGCCGGAAAACTTTACCAGCTCTTCTACAGCTACGGGCGCGAGCGCAGCCGTACCGACGCGGTCGGCAACAACGCCTTCTCGTCGTGGCAGTGGGCGGAACCGGTCTTCATGCGCTCCAACAACGGCGAAGCGGTCCGCGACGGCACCATCAAGAAAGAGGGCAGCCAGAAGGTCTACAGCAAGTTGAACCGCATCATCTATCCCCGGGTCAACTTCTCCGATACCGAGGTCAGCGCCGCGCTCAAGCAGTTGGAAAAGCGCAGCAAGGACTACGATCCGGACAAGGAGGGCGTGGAGATCAACCTGGCGATGTCTTCTGAGTCCGGGCGCACCATCACGCTAAATCTCAACAATATGCCGCTTGACGAGATCATCCGCTATCTCTGTCTGATGACCGGTCTGGAGTACCGCGTCGACGGCAACAGCATACTCGTATCCGAGAACGCCGCCTCCGAACTGCGCACCCGCAAAATGCAGGTGAGCGGCAAGATCTTCAGCGACGTGCTGGAAATGGAAGGCGGCAATACCGAGGCGGCTCCGCGTCCCGCCGCCGGCGGCGGAGATGACGGAGCCGTGGCGGATGATGGCGCCGCTGCCGCGCCGACCTCCGGCGGCAGCTCGGTTTCCGCCAATCCGACTCCCCAGCAGTGGTACAACTTCTTCACCCGGCATCTGATAACCTTCCCGGAAGGCTGGAGGATCAGTTCCGATGCGCGTCTCGGGACGTTGAGCGTGACCAGCGACAGCGTCTGTCTGCGCGACATCGAGGAACTGCTCTCGCAGCAGGAGATGCAGGAAGAGAAGATGGTGATGATCGAGATCCGGGCGCTGGAGATCGGCGAGAACGACTGTCAGGAACTCGGCTTCAACTGGAATCTGGGCAGAATCGGCTACAATATGAGCAGTTCGGGAAACATCGGCAACAAGAGCGCCGTCGGATGGACTTTCGGCACGGGCTCCAACACCGTAAACGGCAGTAATGAAAGCACCGCGCTCAGCATGATCCGCGGCGCGGCGGCGGTCACCGGGCTCAGCAACTCGGCGGTGGTCAACGACTGGAACATCTTCCCGTCGCTCTTCGGGTCGCACAAGTGGTTCGGGTCGGAGATCCCCGTCGACCTGCGGCTGACCATCAATGCGATGGCGCAGAATGAGCGCGTCGAGACCCTCTCCGCCCCCAAACTGCTGACCATCGACGGCAAGACCGCCAGCATCAGCGTCGGCAAGACCTACTACTTCCCCGAAAGTTGGGACACGCTGGAGATCGAGAGCGAGTCCTCGAGCGAAAGCGCCAACTACACCTACCGGATCACCGTGCCTTCGCCGGATATCGACAAGGACGGGACCGAGTTGGGCGTTTACCTCGAAGTCCGTCCGACGGTCCAGCCGGACAACAAGACGATCCGCTTGGAACTGAAGCCGAAGATCTCCGCCTATCTGGGCAAGGACAACGGCGACGGGCGCTACGATGTCAAGGTCTACGCCCGCGATTACAGCGGCTATAAGGCGAGCGACGAGTATCTGCTCTTCAGTTTCCCGATCTGGCGGGCGCGCACCAGCGTGCGGTCGTTGGATCTGGTGGTCGACGTTCACGACGGCGAACCCGTGGTGGTCGGCGGCATCATCGACAACACTTCGGTCAATCGGACGGATAAGATTCCGATCCTCGGCGATCTGCCGTTGATCGGGCGCTTCTTCCAGTCGCAGGCGGAGAACGTCAATAAGCAGAATCTGGTCATGTTCGTCACCGCGCGTCAGATCGACTTCCGCGGCAATCCGATCCTCAAGAGCGGCAACATCGGCGTGCCGGACTTCAACCGTTAATTAACACCGGAGGCTTGATAATATGTACGATCTTAAGTTGAAATTCCTGCCGGTGCTGATGGTCGCCGCTTCGGTGGCCGGCGCGGCGGAGATCACCCCTGCCATGAAGGAGACGATCACCCGGGTCGATGTCGGCCGTCAGGAGATCGACGAAATGGGCGGGAAACTGGTTCGCGAGGCCAATCAGCTCTTCAGCGAAGGGCAGTATATGGAGGCGCGCGATAAATATCTGGCGGCGATCAAGGCTTACGACCGCTTCTCTTCCGGCGTGTTTGTCCAGAAGAGCGATTTCTGCCGTCGGCGCATCTCCGACTGCTACTACCGTCAGGCGGAAGTGGCGATGGCCCGGGCGGACGAGTTGGCGCAGGTGCGCGACTTCGACGAGGCGATCAGCACCTGCCGGGAGGCGTTGAAGTTCTGTGACGACGCCCAGAAGGAGGAACTCGCCAAGAAGATCGAGGTCTACGAAAAGCGGCGCGACAACGCCGCCGACCGCGACGGCGCTTCGCCGGAGCGTCTGGTGCCGAATCTCAAGGCGCAGGAGTATCAGATCCAGGTGCTGATGGAGCAGGGACGCAAACTGGCGCTCAACCACGAATACGGGCGTGCCATGCGCAAATTTCAGGAGGCGCTGCTGATCAATCCGTTCAACGCCGACGCGCTGCAGTGTCTGCGGGCGGTGAACGACCGCATCGGCGCCATCGGCAGCAAAAAATATTCCACCGTTCATCGTGAGATGATGGGCGAGATCGAATGGAAATCCTCCACTCCGTATCAGCCATTCTCGGAAAGTTCCGCGCAGAATCTGCTCGACGCCGGGACCGCCAAGGTCAAGCCGGAGGAAAAGGGCGCCGCGCTGCGCCGCCGGCTTTCCGCGATCAAGCTGCCCAAAGTGGTGCTGCAGTCGGTCACGGTCGGCGACGCGGTGGATTTCATCCGCGCGGAAAGCATCAAACACGATCCGGAAAAGCGCGGAGTCAACATCGTTTTTCTGCGTACGCTTCCCAAGAAGCAGAATATTTCGCAGCAGAACGCCAACGGCGACGGTCAGAATGCCGATGCCGGTCCCGCCGACGGCGGCGAACAGCAGCAGCAGCGGGAACAGGGAAACAACGCCGAGAACGGCGATAACGCCGAAAACGCTCCCGACGAGATGATCGATCTCGACATCAAGAACCGGAGCGTCATCGAGGTGTTGGACATGCTCTGCTCGCGGACGCGGTCGCCGAAGATGCGTTATCAGGTCGATGAAAGCGCGGTGCTGATCTCCCCGGAAAATTTCGAACTCGGCGGTATGCTGACCGAGGCGATCCACATCAATTTGCCGGAGGGCACCACCGACGACGATCTCAAGAATGCGATGATCTCCGAAGGCATTGAGTTCCGCCCCGGTTCCGGCGTTGCGTACTTCCCCAAACTCGGACGGGTGGTGGTCAAGAACGACAGCAAGAACCTCGAACTGATGAAGGCGTATTTCGAGAACCGCCGCAGCGAAGAGGCGATGATCCAGCTGCAGATAAAACTGGTCGAGATGACTCAGAACGACATCGACGAACTCGCCTTCAACTGGCAGTACGCGGTCAATTCCAATCAGCCCGTGGTGCTCGATAACGGCAGGGCCATGTCGAGCGCCACGATCATCCAGTCCAGCAGCAACGAGCTGTTGCGCTATTACGTGCCCGACACCAACCACACCACGACCATGCTTCAGGATTCGACTTTCGCCTACATGTGGGCGAACAGCGACGGCACCAAGATCACCGCCAATATGTTCGCGCTGGATTGGGCGGACAGCAAGGACGTGCTGGCGTCGCCGCGGATCACCACGCTGCCGGGGCACACCGCGAAGATCGAAATGGTCACGGTCCGCTACTTCCCGGAAGACTGGGATACCATCGACGTGGATACCGTGTTCGTCGCCAACGGCACTTCGATCACCCGCGCCACTCCGCAGCCGAATCTGGACAAGGAAAAGCGGCTCGGTCCGATCTTCGACATCAAACCGGAGATCATCACCCGGGGCAACGAGAAGCTGATAAAGGTGCATCTCCACTTCCCGATCACCACCTTCTCGGACGAGTGGGTGATTTACGACAACACGGTCAACGGCGGCGATGACGACGGCGACTATATTCAGATGCCGGTCTTCAACACCCGCAAGATCACCTGCGACATCATCCTCGGCGACGGCGAGACGATCGTGCTGGGCGGCGT
>CACZPY010000181.1 GCA_902783135.1 uncultured bacterium | reverse complement strand
TTTTACGGAAAAAGAAGCTTGGCAAGAAAAACGAAATAACGGCACGTGCGGCGGCGTTGCCGCCTACTTGTGCCGCTTTCTTCTTTTTTTCGCAAAAGAAGCAAGCAAGAAGATCATGTGCGGTTTTGGGGTGAAATGGGCATGAAGATCATCGGCGGCAAGGCGCGCGGGGTGGAGCTCGCAGACCTGGAAGGTCAGCGCGGCGTGCGCCCGACGATCGGGCGTTCGCGCGAGGCGCTCTTCAACGCGCTCGGCGATATGACGGACGCCCGGGTGCTCGACCTCTTTTCCGGGACCGGCGCGCTGGGTCTGGAGGCGGCGAGCCGCGGCGCATCGAACGTGGTGCTGGTGGAACTGGAACCGGCGCGGCGCGCCGTCATCGGCGCCAACATCGACAAGGTGCGCCGGACGGGCGTTGCCGGCGATATCGAAGTGCGCCTCGCCGACGCGACGGCGCCCGGAACCTATCTGCGGCAGGACGAATCGTTCGACGTGGTGTTCGCCGATCCGCCGTACGACGCGAGTCTGGCGGCGTTCCGAAAACTGGCGGGCGCGGGCGGCGCGGTTTTTCCGGCGTTTCCGGGCGCGCTGGTGGTGTGGGAACTACCGGATGCCCCGGGCAGCGCGGGGGACTTCATCGCAGGGTTGGAAAGTTGCGGCGCGGCGTGGCGGCTGCGCCGCTTCGGCGGAACGGAGTTTCTATGGGTGGAGAACTGACAAAGGAACTGGTCGCGGAGCGCTTTGCCGCGGCGCGGCCCGTCAAGAGCAACCCGGTGCGCGAGGTGCGCACCGACGGGGAATATTTCTACAAGCTCGACCGTCGCCCCGGACACGGCTTCGCCCGCGAAATGGCGGCGGCGCGGCTGTTGGAAGAGCACCGCATCCCGGTCGTCGAACACCTGTGGTGCGGCGTTGTCCCCGAGGGCGAGATGCTGGTCACGCGGGCGCTCGCGGAGGCGCCGACGGTGCGGGAGTACATCGCCGACCGGGTGCCGGACGAGGCGTTTCGGCGCCGCTTCGCCGGATTCATCGGCGATTTTCTCGCCTCCGGGCTGGATCACGACGATCTGCACATCGGCAACATCCTGTACTCGTGCCCGGAGGAGCGCTTCGTGCTGGTCGATGTCCGGGCGGTGCGTCCCCGCCGCCGTCAAAAATACCCCTACGAGATCTGCCGCGCTCCGATGGAGCTGCGGAAGCACCTGCGGCGGGACGAACTCTGCGCGATGCTGGAACTTGCCGGCGTGCCCGATCCGGAGCGCTTCTATCGGCGTTCGCTGCGGATCGAAGCCGGACGGCTGAACCGCGACTGGCCGAAACGCCGCGCGCAGATCCTCGGCGGCTATCCCAAGTTCTCCCGGGAGGATGGCCCGCTGCTGATAAAGGCGGACGCCGCCCCCGCCGATCTGGAAAAACTCGTGTGGCACCCCGGCGGCGAGTCGGAGTTCTGCTCGGCGTTCTACTGGGAACTCGCAGCGGTTCCGCATCCGCGCGTACTTGTCTTCGACCGGGAAAAACTCCTGATCGGCACCGCGCCGGAGCTGTTCCCGACTCCGTTGCCCGAAGCGGAGATCGCCGAGCGCCGCCGCATCCTCGAAGACGCGCGGTAGCGTTATTCCTCTTTCGGATCTTCCGTTTCCGCCGTCGCGGCGGCGCGGGAGGCGTAGTTCGGGTAGTTGCGGCGCAGCCAATCCCACAGCGCCGGATCGCGTTCGAAGTTTTTGAGGAACGCCGTCGGCGAAATGTCCCATGTAGCGGCGGCGCGGCGGTAGTCGCCGTTCGCGGCGGCGAGGGCGTCGAGCAGCCGGGCGGCGAAAAGCGGATAGTCGGGGCTGTCGGGGGCGCACCGGATGCGCGGGGGCGGCAGGGGCCGCCGCCGCTCCCGGAGCGCGAGGGCGAGCCGGAGTTTCCGCAGCGCCGCCGCGCGGTTGCGGTGCTGACTGCGCTCGGAGCAGTCGACGGCGGATATGCCGTATTCTTCGAGCACCACGCGGACGGCGGTCGAGGTCTTGTTGCGCTTTTGCCCGCCGTTGCCGGTGCCGCGGGAGAACTCGAGTTTGACGATGCGGGAAAGCGCTTCGTCGTCGAGGTTGAGGATCTCGTCGCGTTCCATAACGGGTCTCACAGTTCCGGGGCGAGGGGGTGCGACGCTTCCCGCACGGCGAGGCATTCGCATTCGACGAGCCAGGCGGGGCGGCACACGGGGGCGCGCAGATAGACGACGGGAGACCCGGGCAGCGCGGCGGAAAACACCTCCCTTACGGCGGGCAGATCCGCCGGGTCGCGCAGATAGACGGTCGCGGTGCGTACGTCGCCAAGCTCCGCCCCGCCCTCGGCGAGCAGCGCGGAGATGTTTTCGACGACGCGGCGGCTCTGGCGCCGGATGTCGCCCGTATGCAGGACCTTCCCGTGGCGGTCGATGCTGGCGGTGCCCGAGACGATCAGCCAGTCGCGGTCGCGCCAGTCGGCGCGCATCGCGCGCTCGAAGCGCACGCCGTAGAGCACGGTCGGCGACAGGTAGTCGAGCGCCCGGAGCGGGGTCTGTTCCGGCGGCGCTCCGGAGCAGAGCAAGGCATCCATGGCGACCAGCTGCCGCGGATCGTCGGCGCCGCCGCCGATGCCGGTGCTGGCGAGGTAGCGTTCCGTGAGTCCGAGTTCGTCGAAGGCGCGGTTGCGCCCGCGCACGACGCCCGGATAGTTGTTGTCGACGTCGCGGCAGTAGATCCACGTCCGCAGGACGCGGTCGGAGAATCCGGCGGACCCGGCTTCGTCGATGAGGCGGGAAAAGAGTTCGTACATCTGCCCGCAGCTGTCGCCCTCCGCGACGCGGGGGGAGTAGAAGACCCGGGTATTCCGCTCGCCGCCGCCCGCGACAAGCCAAGATTCCAGCGCGACGCGGGACCCCGCGGCGGGTGGCTGATCGACGACCGACGCGGGGCGTCCGGCGAGAAGTTGCCGGAGCAGCGGCCCCTGATTGGCGGCGTCGCTCAAATGGAAACGCAGCAGCATTTCCTCTTTTTGCCCGAGGCCGCGCGCGGCGCACTCGGCGAGATAATGTTCCCACAGCGCGCCGAATTCGGTCCGGAAATCCGGAAACGCGCCCGGCTCCGCTTCGGCGGCACAGAAATATTCGCGGCGGCATGCCGCGTCACGGGGAACGAACGCGCCCCAGACGGAGTTCACTTTTCCGGACATTTCAGCACCCGCAAACGCACCGCCGGCAGCGTTATGCGGTCGGTGGCGCGTTTGCCTTTATTGTTGTATTTGCAGTTGACGCGCAGGATCAGATTGGCGGCGCCGACGGGGGTGTCATCCGCCGCCTGAATGGTGTGTTCGACGATGCCGTCGCTTTCTTTGCTGTCGGCGAGGACGATCCCCTTCGGCGCCGCGGCGAGGGAGTAGGATTCGACGGTGTCGGCGACGTGGCGGCGCCACATCCGGAGCGTCGTTTTGCCGCCGGGGACGAGCGAGAGCACCGCTTCGGGGTCGACCCACTGGAAGCGCCGGGATTGAGACGAACCCCAGATCTGCATCGCCAACAGTTCTTGCGCCGGCACGAGGTGGGTGTAGGCGAACGCCTGCATCGCCTCGTCGGCGGGAAGGGCCTCGCGCCGGAGATCCCCGGCGAAGCCGATGATCCGCACCCGCCGCGCGACGTTGTCGGTGCGGCGCCACGACTGCGCCACGAACGTGAACGCTCCGGAATCCATGTCGGGATCGAGAGTATTCGCGCCGACGATCCGCAGCTCCGAATCCGGCGGCGTGGCGAGGACGATCCGCCCGCCGAAGCCGCCGGTGCGCACTGCGGTCACCTTCACCACCGCCGGATTGTCGGTGGCGGCGGAGGTGCCGGAAGGCGTAGCGTAAAGCGTGAAATCCGGAGTCGCCGGAGCGATCTTGAGGTAGCCGAACGCCTCCGGTCCGCCGGTCCCCGAGGCATCCGCGACCTCCACCGTGCAGATGCCGTCGCCGCCGACCTCCGGCACGACGCAGGCGGGATCCGCCTGATGCAGGATCGTGCCGACCCGCGGACACTTGACGTCGTCGACTTCCACGGCGACTTCACCCGCCGGGTCGATTACCGCCAGCCGCGCGTCGAGCGGCGATCCGAGCCGCCGCGCGATGACCTCCATATTCAGTTTTTCGCCGCTTTTGACCGCGAATTTCCAGCGCAGTTTGGCTCCGGGACGCTCCAATTTGAAGCGCAGATACGCGGGCAGCTTCAATTCCGAACCCGCCGGGGGCGCGTCCGTCCACATTCCCTCCGCCGGGGCTTCCGGCTCCGGCATCACGAACTTTTCCCTTCCGCGCCGCGCCCGGATCCGGTACACGAAATCCTGCCGCCCCCGGTACAACGCGTCGCGGATGCGCAAGGTGTAGCGCCCGTCCTCGGGCACCCGGAAGACCAGCACGGGATCCGGGTCGAAGTGGTGATCGTCCGCGGCGGCGATCAGCCGGCCGTTCGCGTTCAGGACCTCCAGCACCGCCTGAAAATGTCCCGGCACCCCGTCGCCCATGAACGGCACCAGCGCCCGTGCCCGCACCGAAAAAGTCAGCACTTCGCCTTTGCGGGCGTGAAAGTCGAAGAGGTCGCTTTCGCCGCCCGGCATGATCTGCCCGTTCAGCACCGCGGGGATCCGGAACGCCGCCCGGGGATGCGGCACGTTCGGAGGGGTGTAGCGCGGCTCGTTGATTTCCGGCAGCGTATCCACGTAGAACGGCAGCGGATCGCTGATCTGTCCCCGCCCGATCAGCCGGAACTCCCGGCGTCCCGGCGGGGCGTCCTTGGCGATCTCCAGTTTCACGATCGCCATATCCGCCAGAGACGGCGAATTCTGCAGCGGATCGCGGGTGATGTAAACGTTGCGCTCGACCAGTTCGCGCTGCAGGGGGGTGAGCGTGTTCAGATTGTCGTAGTAGCGGTTCTTGCGCCACTCCTTGGTTTCGTCCGTGCGCGGGGGCGCTTCGGTGTTGCCCTGCCGCAGCCGCTTGAGGTAATTCATCAGATAGCGCTTCTGCGCGGCCGGGATGTGTCCCATGCCCGGCACCCGCTCCACGCCGACGACCTTGATGCCCGTCCCGGATATCCGCGCCTGATTGATGCCCGCCAGCGCCCGGCCGCCGACCAGCACTTCCACCGTCGTCCCGGTGCGCCCGCCCGCGGGATAGAGGTAGCCGATGTGCGGTCCGCCGAATGCGGCGGCGGCGCCCGCCAGGAGCGTGCCCGTCAACCACCGTTTTAAATGTTTCATAAGTTGCTCTCCCTTAAAATGCAGGGCGACATTACCGCTTACAGCGGATCAGCAGGACCAGTGGGACTGTTGAGACCGTTGTTCATCTGCCGTCTTTTATCACTGACGTCGGTTCGCGGTTTCCAGCTACGCCTTTGCTCCCTTAATGATACATCATGAATTCGCGGCTGTTGACGAGCGCCCAGACGACATCGCCCCAGAAGCTTCCGCGCCGTGCCTTGGGCAGTTCGCGGAAGCGCCGCAGCAAAAGTTCGCGCTCCTCCGCCGTGGGATGCCGCGCGAGGATCAGGAGATATATCTCGTCGATCCGCCGGGCGGGGTCGATTTTGCGCTTTCCGAAGCGCTGCAGCGGCACCCGGCGCAGCCGCCAGAAGAGGATGTTGGAGTTCATCAGCCACTGCCGCTGGCTCGAGGTGATGCGGAGCCGGGTCTCGTCCAGTGCGCCCGAGTCGCGCGGGGAGCGTCCGAAGTTGTCGAGCACTCCGTTCGAAATGCTGCCGTCGGCGATCTTCACGGCGGGGGTCCCCGGAGGAAGGATGGTGAAGGGCTCCGGGATCACGCTGCGGTAGCGGTCGCTGCTTCCGGTGACGGCGGCGAGGGTGTCGACGAACACTTCGGGTTCCAGCCGGTGGACCGGGTAGACGGCGAAGAGTTCGGCGGCGCGGAGCTGTTCCGCGTCATTGGTCTCCCACCCGGCGTTGAAGGCGGGGCTGTTGCAGATGATCCGCACGAGTTCCCGGACGCGGTATTTGCGTTTTTTGAAGATTTCGGCGAGGGCGTCGAGTTCGGGCGTACTTCGCACGGGCGGCGGCGCGGTCTTTAAGATCGCCCACAGTCCGCTCGGCGGCGGAGAAGCGAGGTCGTCCGCGGGTTCGACGAAGCCGCGCCCCATCAGCCAGAACCACATTCGGTTGACGAACGCCCGGGCGAAGTACGGATTGTCGGGGCTGGTCAGCCACGCGGCGAAGACTTCGCGCGGTTCGGTATCGGGGGCGTCGATGGTGAAACTTTTGCCGTCGGGGGTGCGCGCTTCGATGCGGGCGGCCTGGGGCAGCGTGAAGACGATCTCCTCCTTCCACTCGTCGGTGTCCTTGCGTCCGAGGCGGCTGAAGAAGGCGGCGACGCCTTTGCGGTCGCGTTCGGGGAGTTTTTCCAGACGCACCCCGGCGAGCGAGAGCATCACGCCCCGGGCGACGCCTTCCGGCGTGCGGTCGGCGTGTCCGCGCAGAAAGTTCACCTGCGGCTTGCGGAAGTTGCTGCCGCTCGAGGTCAGGAGTTCGCGCGCCATCACGTCGTAGGCGAGATCCCGCGCCGCCGCGTCGCGCAGATAGGCGTGGAACAGCTGCACCGCGTTGGGCCACATGTTGATCGGAAACTCGGACTTCACGCGGAAGGTCTGGGCGTAGCGCATCGCCATCATGTCGGCGAAGCGGGGCGAGCGGATCAGCCCCTCGATCAGCCGGGCGCGCTTGTCGGGCGATTTGTCGCGCAGAAACGCCCGCACCTCCTCCGGCATCGGCGGCCGCCCGGTGAGCTTCAACTTCGCCCGCCGCAGGAACTCCTCGTCGGTAGCGCGCTTGACCGGGGTCAGCCCGGCGTCTTTCCAGCGTTTCCGGAGCAGCGCGTTGAAACCGGGGTCGCCCCGCGGCGGCGGGGGCGCGGGTCCGGCTTTCGCCTTCGCGCGCAGTTCGGCGATCCGTTTGCGCAGCGCTTTGACCGCGAGTTCCGGGTCGTCGATGCCCGCCACCGACTGCTCCAGCGGGCACAATCCCGAACGGTTGGCGTTGAGGATGCGCGGCACGAGTTTGCCGCAGCTGGTCCGGATGCCGTGTTTGCGGAGGAACGCCCGGGCGTCCTCGCTCATCGTCTCGCCGTGGACCGCCCGCGCGCCGCCCGCGATCAGCACCGCCGCGGCGGCGCGGCCGATCACCTTGTCGACCACCGTCGCGCCCTTGAGCAGATCTTTGCCGCCGTCGCGGAATTCCAAAAGCGGCATCACGCCGCGTCCGCGTTTGACGTGGAGTTTGCCGCCCCGGATCACCACGCACTCGGCGCGGTTCTCGCGGATCAGCCGCCGCGCCTCCGCGACCTCTTTGGCGGCGAACGGCGACGGAGTTTTTTCCGCCGCAAATGCCGCCCGCGCGGCGAACGCGGCGGCGAACAATAGAAGCACGCGCGGCAGAGTCTTCATGATCGACACGGGAAACACTCCATGCTTTTTCGACTTTTCCGGGAAGTTTCCGTTTTACCCGTCGGAGAAGAATATAATATCACTCCGGCATATTGTCAAAGGATTTGCCTCTCCGGAACCGCGGATTTATTTGCAATCGGCCGTTCCCGGTGTTATCTTTCATGCGTGACAACATGCAGGATTTTTTCTTTAAAAAACATATGATTTGAGCCTCGCCATGGATAACAACGCGCAACAGAAGATATTGGTGCTCGACTTCGGGTCGCAGTACAGCCAGCTGATCGCCCGCCGCATCCGCGAATGCAAAGTCTACAGTCAGGTGGTGCCCTGCTGCACCCCGGCGGAAAAGCTCGCCGCCGAAAAACCCGCCGGGATCATCCTCTCGGGCGGACCGGCGAGCGTCTATGCCGAGGGGGCGCCGCAGGTCGATCCGGCGGTCTTCGACCTCGGCGTGCCGGTGCTCGGCATCTGCTACGGCATGCAGATGCTGATCCACACTCTGGGCGGCAAGGTCGCCCCCGGTCCCGCGCGGGAGTTCGGCCGCGCCGACATGACGGTGACGGCGGAGGACGATCCGCTCTTTTCCGGGATACCCCGCGAGTTCCCCGTCTGGATGAGCCACGGCGACAAGGTCGTCGCCTATCCCGCCGGCACGCGCGTGCTCGCCCGCACCGCCAACACCGAGAACGCCGCCGTCGCGATCGAGGGCAGACAGCTCTACGGCATCCAGTTCCACCCCGAAGTGGTGCACACCAAATACGGCGCGGAGATCATCCGCAACTTCTGCCTCGGCATCTGCAAGTGTTCGGGGTCGTGGACGATGGAAAGCTTCATCGAAAGCAGCCTCCGCTCCATCCGCAAGACGGTGGGCGGCGATCAGGTGATACTCGGACTTTCGGGCGGCGTGGATTCGTCGGTGGCGGCGGCGCTGATCCACCGCGCGATCGGGAGCCAGCTGCACTGCATCTTCGTCGACAACGGTCTGCTGCGCAAGGACGAGGCGGCGGGAGTGAAAAAACTTTTCGGCGACAACTTCAACATGAACCTCGTGACCGTCGACGCCGCCGACCGCTTCCTCGAAGAACTGCGCGGCATCGACGAACCGGAACGCAAGCGGAAGATCATCGGCCGGGAGTTCATCGCCGTCTTCGCGGATGCCGCGCGCAGCATCCCGGGCGCCAAGTTTCTCGCGCAGGGGACGACCTACCCCGACGTGATCGAAAGCGTGCCGATCAACGGCAACCCCTCCGCCGTGATCAAAAGTCACCACAACGTCGGCGGGCTGCCCCCGGACCTCAAATTCAAACTGCTCGAACCTTTGTCGCGGCTCTTCAAGGACGAGGTGCGCGAAGTCGGCCGCCAGCTCGGTCTGCCGGAAAACGTGGTCATGCGGCAGCCGTTCCCCGGTCCCGGCCTCGGCGTCCGCCACCTGGGTCCGGTGAAAAAGGAGACGCTCGACATCCTGCGCGAAGCCGACGCCATCATGGTCGAGGAGATCAAGAACGCGGGACTTTACTACAAGATGTGGCAGGCGTTCGCGATCTTTCTGCCCGTCCGCACGGTGGGGGTGATGGGCGATCTGCGCACCTACGAACACGTGATCGCCCTGCGCGCCGTCGAGAGCATGGACGGCATGACGGCGGACTGGGTGAACCTGCCGCACGATCTGCTGCAGCGGATCTCCGGCCGCATCATCAACGAAGTGCGCGGCGTGAACCGCGTCGTCTACGATGTGACGAGCAAGCCCCCCGGGACCATCGAGTGGGAGTAGAAAAGGTTTACGGTCGCGGAAAGGTGTTTGCAGACCCTCCTTCGCGCCGATGGCGCTGCGGAGGGCAAGCCGTGTGTCCCGCGTAGGAAGCGGGGTTGCGCCGACGCGGGAATAGGCGCAGTAGGACGAGTAGGACCATTAGGACAGGCGTGGCTGGAAACCGGGAACTGGCGCTTGTGCCCGATAACGCATAAACGCCCGATGATGGCCGTCTTGGTTGCACGCGGTCGGTGCGAGCGGGTCGCCCGCGAGCGCGCAGGGGGCGAGCGAGGTTGGCTTTTTGCCGGTCAAAAAGCCAGCCGAGTGCACCCGAGCATTGCGGCCGCGAGTGAAGTTGTTGCCGCAACTCTGCGGCAGCAACTGAACGCAGGCCGTTCGAAATTTAAAGTAACGTCTGCAAACGCTCCTCTTTCCTTGCGGAAGCGGGAAAGGGGTTCGGGGAAAAGCGAAGGGCTTTTCCCCGAAAGGCGCGCTGCGCGCGCCGCGGGTTGCAGGGCGGGTCGCGGGGACCGCGCCGTAAGATCCTGCATTAAAAAGGAGAAAAACCTATGAAAAGAATATTGTCGGTGCTTCTGCTGACCGTTGTCGCGACGGTGTGGGGCGCAGACCGGATCGCGGTGGTGGATCTGGACAAGGTCTTCCGGGAGTATTACAAGAGCCGGATCGCCGAGGAGACGATCCGGACGCAGAACGAATCGTACCGGAGCTATCTGGTGCAGCTGAACGACCGGCGGGAAAAACTGGCGGCGGAGGCGCGGGCGGCGGCGTTCAATTCGCGCAATATCGCGCTCGCCCCAGAGGAGATGCTGCGGGCGCGCACGGCGGCGGGCCGGGCGGAGGCGGCGCTGAAGGCGGTGGAGGCGGAGATCGCCGCGTATCAGGAAAACATGGTGAAAACGCTGCGGGAAATGGAACGCACGAAGCGGGCGGAGATCGTGGAGGATATCCGCAAGGCGGTGCGGCGGCGGGCGGCGGCGGAAGGCTACCGTTACGTCTTCGACTCGTCGGGGCGGACGCTCAACGAGCAGCCGGCGCTGCTGGTCCATCCGGACAACTGCGACCTGACAAAGGTGGTGATCGAAGACCTGAACCGGACGGCGGTCAAGCCGCATCCGGCGGCGGCTCCCGAAAAGGCGAAAAGCAAGTGAGATATCGGCACACGAAACAAATATGAAACACGGGTACGAACGATGAAAAAACTCGAATTGACGGCGCGGGAGATCGCGGAGATCACCGGCGGAGAGATCAAGGGCGATCCGGAACGCATCATCACCTCGGTCGCGGGCGTTCACGACGCGACGGCGGAGCAGTTGAGCTTCGTCGGTCACAAACGCTACGAAAAGCAGCTGGAGACCACCAAGGCGGGGATCGTGCTGGTCTGCGGCGATCTGGCGAACGCTCCGTGCGACACCCGCACGCTGATCGTCTGCGGCAACGTGGACCTCGCCTTCAGCATCGTGCTGGAGCGTTTCGCGGAAGAGCCGCCCAAGTGGAACGTCGGCGTGCACCCGAGCGCGGTGGTGTCGCCGGAGGCGAAGCTGGGCGCGGGCGTTTCGATCAACGCCAACGCGGTGATCGAGGCGGGCGCGGTGATCGGCGACGGCACGGTGATCGGCGCCGGGTGCTACATCGGTCACGACGTGAAGATCGGGGCGAAGTGTCTGCTCTATCCCAATGTGACGGTGATGTACCGCTGCGTGATCGGCAATCTGGCGGTGATCCATCCGGGAGTGGTCGTGGGCGGCGACGGTTTCGGCTTCATCCCCGGGGAACGCGGACTGGTCAAGGTGCCGCAGACGGGTATCGTGGTGATCGGCGACGACGTGGAGATCGGCGCGAACACCACCATCGACCGGGCGCGTTTCGGCTGCACCCGCATCGGCGACAACGTCAAGATCGACAATCAGGTGATGATCGCGCACAACGTGGAGATCGGCGCGAGCTCGATCCTCGTGGCGCAGTGCGGCATCGCGGGCAGCGCGCGGCTGGGACGCGGCGTGATCCTCGCGGCGAAGGCGGGGGTCAACGGTCACATCACCCTCGGTGACGGGGTCAAGGTCGCGGGGACGAGCGGGGTGGTCAAGAGCGTGCCCGCCGGCCAGATCGCGATGGGTACGCCCGCCGAGACCCAGCGGGAATACATGCAGCGCTACACGCTGCCCTCGCGTTTCGACAAACTCGCCGCCAAGGTCAAGGCGCTGACGGCGGAGCTGGAAGCGCTCAAGGCGGCGTCGGAAAAGTGACTTTTTTCCGTCCGGTAGCGATACTGCCGATCCTCCTGCTCGCGGCAATGACCCTGCGGGGGGAGGAAGTCGACGTGCTGCGCCAGAAGGCGCAGAGCGGCGACGTGGAGGCACAGCTCGCGCTGGCGGATGCCTACCTCTTCGGCCGGGAACGTCCGGTTAACCCCGTATTGGCGGCGTACTGGTACCGCAAGGCGGCGGCGGGCGGTTCGGCGGTGGCGGAGTACGATCTCGGCTGCTGCTTCGAGCACGGCTGGGGGGTGGAAAAGAGTCTGCAGCGGGCGTTCATCCGCTATTCGCGCGCGGCGGAGCGCGGCATCCCGGCGGCGATGACGCGGCGGGCGCGGCTGCTGGCGACGGGGATCCCCGCCGAGGATCTGGCGGAGGAACGTTTTCGGGAGATCCCGCCCGACCGGGCGACGGCGGTCTCCGAACTGCAGCGCGCTTCCGATGCGGGATATGCTCCGGCGAAATTTGCGCTGGCGCTGCTGCGCTACCGCGATCCGGAGGAGCGGCGCAGTCACGCCGAGGAGATCGGAAAACTTGCGCGTCAGGCGGCGGAGTCGCAGGACGCCGCGCCGGAGATGCTGGTCTTTTTCGCCCGTTGTCTGCAATACGGCATCGGGGTTTCTCCCGATCCCAAGCGGGCGGCGGAACTGCTCGAACGCGCCGCCGCGCGCGGTGACGGCGCGGCGATGTCGGCGCTCGGGCACATGCTCGAATTCGGCACGGGGATCAAGCCCGATCCCGAGCGGGCGGCGGAGCTTTACCGCCGGGCGGCGGAACTCGGCGACGGCGCGGGGATGACCGCTCTCGGCGACCGGCTGCTCGGCGCGGGCGACGCGGCGGGTGCGTACCAGTGGTACGCGCGGGCGGCGAAGGCGGAGTATCCCCCCGCCTGCGGGAAGGCGGGCGACTGCCTCGCCAACGGCTGGGGCGTCGAAGCCGATCCCGAGGCCGCTTTCAAACTGTACGAACAGGGCGCCAAACTCGGCGACGCCGCATCCGAATGTAAGCTCGGGCGCTGTTTCGCGGAGGGCCGCGGCGTCGCCGCCGATCCCGCGGCGGCGGTCTTCTGGTACAAGTGTGCGGTGGCGGCGGGCAACCGCGACGCGGTACGCGAACTCGGGGCGGCGCTGCTGTACGGCCGCGGTGTCGCCGCCGACCCCGCGGAGGGGCGGCGCCTGCTCGAAGCCGCCGCGCGCGCCGGGGATACCCGGGCGGCGGCGAT
>CACZPY010000180.1 GCA_902783135.1 uncultured bacterium | reverse complement strand
TCTCGTCAAGTATCTCGCCCCCGGAGATGCGGTGATCTGCAACGACACCCGGGTGCGTCTGGGGCGGTTGTTCGGGCGCAAGGGGAGTTCCGCCGACGGCGCGCACTTCGAAGCGCTGCTGCTGGAACCCGAGAAAAATCCCGGATGCTGGCGGGCGATGCTGCGTCCCGGCAAACGCGCGAAAGCCGGCACCTTCGTCACCCTGCTGGAACACGACGGCACATTGAACTCCCGCGGCGACGGATTCACCGTGCTGGAGGCCGTCGGCGACGGCACTTACCGTATCGAGTTTTCCACTGCGGATGCCGACGCGCTCCAGGATCGTTACGGCCATATCCCCCTGCCCCCGTATCTGAACCGCGAAGCGGAAGCCTCGGATCTTGACCGCTACCAGACCGTATACGCCGTCCGCACCGGCGCGGTCGCGGCTCCGACCGCCGGATTGCACTTCACTCCGGAGATCTTCGCCGAATTGGCGGCGAATGGAGTGCGGAGGGGAACTCTGACGCTCCACGTCGGCGCCGGAACCTTTCTGCCGGTTTCGACCGCCGACGCTTCGCAGCACAAGATGCATTTCGAGGATTATGAACTGCCGGAGGAAACGGCGGAACTGGTGAACGCCACCCATGCCGCCGGACACCGCGTACTGGCGGTCGGGACCACCACGGTCCGGGTCTTGGAAAGTTGCGTCGATGCCGACGGGATCGTCCATGCCGGGCGCGGCCGTACCGACATCTTTCTGTACCCGCCGTACCGCCCGCGTGCCGTGGATATGCTGCTGACCAATTTTCATCTTCCCAAGAGCACGCTGCTGATGCTGGTCTCCTGTTTCTGCGAACGCGAAAAAGTGCTTGCCGCCTACGAGACCGCCAAACGCGAACGGATGCGTTTCTACAGTTACGGCGACTGCATGCTGCTGTATCCGGGAGGCGGCAAATGACCTTCTACAAGTTGGAAACTTACGTGCCGGCGGAGTTTGTCGCCGCAGTCAAAGATGCGCTGGCGGCGGCGGGCGCGGGCAGATTGGGGAACTACGAACATTGTTTCTGGCAAACTGAGGGAACGGGCGAGTTCCGTCCCCTCCCCGCGGCGCACCCCTTCATCGGCACCGCGGGAGGCGGGATCGAATACGTCAGCGAAGTCAAGTTGGAAACCATATGCTCCGCCGCCGACCGCCGCGAAGTGATCGCCGCGCTGAAAGCCGCCCATCCCTACGAGTGCTGCGCGTACTATCTGTTTCCGGTGGAAGTTCTGGAATCATCCGAAGTCGAAAGGAATTGACCATGTTCATCCGCTATCTGTGGCTCGATCCGCGATTTTTCGCCGCAGCGATATTTCTGGTGGTCTTTTCCATCTGCTGCCATGAATTCATGCATGCGCTGACCGCATTGAAGTTCGGCGACGACACCGCCGCGAGACACGGTCACCTGACCTTGAACCCGCTCAAACAGATGGGCTGGCTGTCGATCGTCATGCTGCTGTTTCTCGGCATCGCCTGGGGACAGGTCCCGGTGACGCCGTCCAACTTCCGTTCCCGGGGCGAACGGGTGCTGACCAGTCTGGCGGGACCGCTGACCAATCTGGCGCTGTGGCTGATCTTCGCCGCGATCTCCTTCGTGTGTTTCAGAATGAACGGCAACAAGAACTTCGCCGGAAACATGCTGGCATACGGGTCGATCATGAACTTCGCGCTGTTCGTGCTCAATCTGCTGCCGGTGCCGGGGCTGGACGGTTTCAATGTGCTGTACGAGTTCTTCCCCGGATTTTTCCGCCGCGATTCCGAGGTGATCAAGGGGGCGTTTTTCATTCTGATCGCGCTGCTCCTCGCCTTTTCGGAACGGCTTTTCGATCTCGCGCGGATCGCCACGACGCTGATCCTGATCGGCATGGACAAGGTGATACCATGACGAACGATGTTATCGATGTGGTCGCGGCGGTGATCCGACGCGGTGATGAAATACTGTTGGCATCGCGCCCGGAAGACAAACCTCCGGCAGGGTGGGAGTTCCCCGGCGGCAAGGTGGAGGCGGGAGAAACGCTCTTCGCCGCCACCGTGCGCGAACTCGACGAGGAACTGGGGATTGAGGTCGTTCCGGAGGAAGTGCTGGCAACGATCCGAAACGGGCGCATCCGGCTGCACTTCGTCGCCGCCGCAATGCCTGACGACGCCATGCCGACACCGCGGGAGCATCAGCAATGCTTCTGGGTGGGATTGTCACCGGAACCGCCGGAGCCGCTGCTGCCCGCCGACCGGGATTTCTGGAAAAGCCTCGCATCGGCAAACAAAAAACATTGAGCACACAATTTTTTTACCGCTTTCTGCGTTATGAAAAGTGAAAAGACAACACGATCGGCGAAGGAGCGACCGGAGAACGATCCGGCGGATGCCGTGTTGATAAAGCGCTTTCTGCAAGGCGAAGAAGCGGCGTTTTCGGAACTGTATCATCGCTACCGCCGTCAGTTGTACGCCTTTTTGAACAATCTGATCGGTCCGGGAGCGGAGTGCGACGAGGTTTTCGAGGAGACGTGGCTGAAGGTGATCGACCGCCTGCCCGGATATCGGGATGACGGCCGGTTCGGGGCGTGGCTGTTCCGGGTGTCGAGAAATATCTTCTACGACCGGCTGCGCCGCACCCGCAGGGAGCGCGAACTCGTATCGCTGGATATGGAAGAACCGCCGCAAGTCGCCGCTCCGGTCGGCGGCGGCCCCGGTGAGCGCATGGAGTTGAGCGAGATCGGAGAGCTGGTCGGCAAGGCGGTCGCAGAATTGCCGACGGAGTTGAAAGAAACTTTTCTGCTGCGGCAGCAGGGCGTGGCGTTCAAGGAGATCGCGGAGATCCAGAACTGCTCGATAAACACGGCGCTGAGCCGGATGCAATATGCGCTGCGGGCATTGCGCAAGGCGCTCGCCGGAATAGACCGGGGAATACTGGCGGTAAAACATTAGATTTGAATATATAACGTAATCCGAACCACGGGGTATGACGATGAAAAAATTCTTGAAGGCGCCGGAGCTGCTGTACCGCGAAGTGCCGGAAGCGCTGGATCGCCGGATACTGCTCGCCGGGGCGGTCGCGGCGGCGCGGCGGCGCAGCCGCCGCAGATGGCGCTTCGCCGGCGCGCTGTCGGGCATGGCGGCGGCGGCGGCGAT
>CACZPY010000179.1 GCA_902783135.1 uncultured bacterium | reverse complement strand
GGCGGCTTTTTCCGCAGCGGATATCATTTCTGGGAGCCGTTCTGTTATGATTATTTCGAGAACACCTTCGCGTGGCGCTTTCTGATCGCCAATCTGAAAAGTTATGCCAATACCGCGAATATCTGCTTCATCCTGATCCCGGCGCTGGTGACGCTGTCGTGCCTCGCGATACTGCGGAAACCAAAGCGGGCGGGATTCGACGAACTGGCGGCGTTCGCCGTCTTTTCCGCGGCGCTGACGGTCATCACTTTCGCGGTTTATCTGCCGTATTTTTCCTATCAGGAGGAGCGTTTTTTCGTGCCGGTGCAGACGTTGACGACGCTTTGCGGCGCGGCGGCGGCGGCGAAGACCGTTTTGTCCGCGATCCGGCGCGGCGGCGAAGCGGTGATCGGCGCGGCGGCGCTGGCGGTGATGTTCGTGCCGTGGCCGTCCCCGTACGCGAAGCAGCTCGAGCACGACGATCTGCGTTCCGCCAAGATCGCTCTGCTTGACCGGATGCATGACGAACTGCCGGAAAACGCAGTACTGCTGACGATATTCCAGCAGGGCGCCGCCGAATACTTCTTCGTCGGCCGGAGCGGACGGCGGATCATCCCGTTTTACCGCTGCTACGAATACGCGCAGACGGTCACGGCGGCGCACCGGCTGCCCGCGCCTCCGGGCGGTTTCCGCTCCGCCGAAAACGGATTGGAATTTCTGCATTACTTCGCCGGACACGGCGGCGTGCTGCCGTATCCGCTGGTGTACTCCGAGGCACCGGAGGAAGTCGACAAACTCGTTTCTTCCGGAGTTCCGGTCTATATAAGCGACTACACGCTGTTCATCCATCGAGACGCCCGCCGGATCGCGCGGCGTTACCGCCTGGCGGACGTCGGGATCCCCGGCTTCCTGCATGTGTATCGTCTGCTTCCGGCCGCCGCGTCGAAAGGAAACTGAAACGCCGTTTCCCGGGCGCGGCGGATTTGCTTTTCCCAAAACAACGTTTATATTATACTTTTTCCAGTTTAAATGTATGGAGATGCAATGATGAGCAAACTTTATCAGGATACGGTCAGCCGCTTCGAACAATATGTGATGCCCACCTACGCGCCGAAACAGCTTTTCGTGCGCGGCGAAGGCGCGAAACTTTACGACGACGAAGGCGTGGAGTTCCTCGATTTCGCGGCGGGGATCTCGGTCTGCAACCTCGGGCATTGCAATCCGCGCGTGACCGACGCCATCCGGGAGCAGGCGGGCAAGCTCGTCCACGTGTCGAATCTCTACATGAACGAACTGATGCCGCGTCTCGCCGAAAAGCTGGTCAAGGAGTCATTCGACGGCAAGGCGTTCTTCTGCAACTCCGGCGGCGAAGCGAACGAGGGCATGATCAAATTCGCCCGCAAGTACGGCAACGCCCACGGCGGCCGCAACGAGATCATCACGATGGAAAACTCGTTCCACGGCCGGACGCTGGCGACGCTCGCCGCCACCGGGCGCGCCAAGTACCGCAAGGGCTTCGAGCCGGATGTGCCCGGATTCAAGCAGGTGCCGTTCAACGACTTCGAGGCGGTAAAAAACGCCGTTACCGGCAAGACCTGCGCGGTGATGCTCGAGATGGTCCAGGGCGAGGGCGGCATCCTGCCGGCCGACACGGAGTATCTGAAAAAACTGCGCGCGTTTTGCGACGAAAAGGATATACTGCTCCTCTGCGACGAAGTGCAGTGCGGCATGGGGCGGATCGGTACGCGCTTCGCGTATCAGAGTTTCGGCGTTCAGCCCGACGCGCTGTCGATGGCGAAGGCGATCGCCAACGGGCTGCCGATGGGCGGCTTCATCGTGCGGCGCAAGTTCGCGGACACGCTGGGGCTCGGCACCCATGCGAGCACCTTCGGCGGCACCGCGCTCGCCTGTGCGGCGGCGCTGGCGGTGCAAGAGGCGTTCGACCAGGACGGTGTGTTGGAAAACTGCCGCGAACAGGGCGCGTATCTGATGGCGAAACTCGCCGAGATCGGAAAGAAATATCCTTTCGTTCAGACGGTGCGCGGCCGCGGGCTGATGATCGGCGTCGTGCTCGACCGTCCCGCCGCCGGAGTTCAGACGCTGTGTCTGAAGCGGCGCCTCGTCACGCTGACGGCGGGCGAGACCGTGCTGCGGCTGCTGCCGCCTTTGACCATCACCCGCGCCGAAGCCGATCTGGCGCTGGAACGCATCGCCGGGGCATTGGAGGAGTTCAACGAAACCGAGGTGAAAAAATGAAAAAGGACCTGCTTACTTTACGCGATATAACTTTCGACGACCTGCAGAGCATCTTCGAACTCGCCTCCAAGCTCAAGCGCGAGCGCGGCAAGGCGGCGTACACCCCGCTCGCCGGAAAGAGCATCGGGCTGATCTTCGCCAAATCCTCCACGCGTACGCGCGTTTCCTTCGAAGTGGGCGTGGGCGAACTGGGCGGGCGTCCGCTGTATCTGGACCAGTCCAAGATGCAGGTCGGCCGCGGCGAGACCATCGCCGACACCGCGCAGGTGCTCAGCCGCTATCTGCACGGCATCGTGATCCGCACCTTCTCGCACGCGGGCGTCGAAGAACTCGCGCAGATGGCGTCGATCCCGGTGATCAACGCGCTGACCGACGACTTCCATCCGTGCCAGATCCTCGCCGATCTGTTGACGATCAAGGAGTACTCGGGGCGGGTGGACAAGTCGATCCGCATGGCGTTCTACGGCGACGGGCGGAGCAACATCGCCAATTCGCTGGTCCTCGCGGCGAAGCTCACGGGGATGGAACTCGTGATCTCCTCGCCGGAAAAGCCGAACCTCGAACTCGCCGGCGGCGCCGCCAACGTGATCTGGCAGAGCGATCCTGTGAAGGCGGCGGAGGGCGTCGACTACTTCTACACCGACGTCTGGGTCAGCATGGGCTTCGAGGAGGAGCGCGCGCGGCGGATGAAACTTTTCGCGCCGTATCAGGTGAACGAGCGGCTCTTCGAGGTCGCCAAGCCGGAGGCGAAGTTCCTCCACTGTCTGCCCGCCCACCGGGGCGAAGAAGTCTCGGCGGGAGTGCTCGACTCCGCCCGTTCGATCGTCTTCGACGAGGCGGAAAACCGTCTGCACGTCCAGAAGGCGGTCATGAGCATGCTGATGGGTGACTGATGTCCGTCTGGGAGACGCTGCTGCTCGCGTTCAGCGTGTCGCTCGATGCGTTCGCGCTGTCGGTGGCGGGGGCGCTGACCAGCCGGCGCAAAACCGTATATGGCGCATTGATGGCCGCCGGATTTTTCGGCGGCTTTCAATTTTTCATGCCGCTGGCGGGATTCTTCGCGGCGGCGTCATTGCAGAGTTTCGTCGCCGCCGTCGACCACTGGATCGCCTTTCTGCTGCTGGCGTTCGTCGGCGGCAGGATGATCTTCGAGGGCGTGACGGGCGGCGGCGAACGGCTCCGCGACGGCGAGTTCTTCGAGTTCCGGCGGATGTGGATCCCCGCCGTGGCGACCAGCATCGACGCGCTGGCGGTGGGGGCGGGGCTGGCGTTCTCCGGTGTCCCGATACTTGTCCCCGCGCTGGCGATGGGAGTCGTGACCGCGGCGATGAGCGCCGCCGCCGTGTATCTGGGGCGCCGCTTGGGCAAACTTGCCGGGGAACGGGTGCTGTCGGTCGCGGGAGGTGCGGCGATCATCCTGATCGGAGCGAACATCCTGCGCGAACACCTCGCGGGGAACTGATCGTTTTTGATGCTTGATTTACGCCCGATGGCATGTTATCTTATGCCGTGTCGGACGTTGCAAGAAAACAAACCGAAGTTGGGAGTTTCAGCGGATGAACAGCAATGATGCCTCGTTTCTCGTATTGTTCCTCGCCCCCGTCAGAGAATATCTGGCGGACGACAAGGTGTCGGAGATATTGATCAACGGACCCAATCAGATCTACATCGAGCGCGGCGGCAAACTGGAACTCACCTCCGCCGCTTTCGCCAGCGAAGCCCAGCTCAAGGCGGCGGCGGTCAACATCGCCAAATCCGTCGACCGCCAGCTGGACGACATGCATCCCGACCTCGACGCGCGTCTGCCGGATGGTTCGCGCGTGCACGCCACGATCCCGCCGATCAGCCGCTGCGGCACGATCATTTCGATCCGCAAATTCAAGAAGGATATGCTGACCCTCGCCAAACTGGAGGGCTTCGGCAGCGTGCCGCATGACGGCGTCCTGCTGCTGAACGCCATCGTGAAGCTCCGCAAAAACACCATCGTTTCGGGCGGGACGTCGTCGGGCAAGACCTCGGTGCTGAACGCCTTGAGCGGGCTCATCCCCGAAAAGGACCGTATCCTCGTCCTCGAGGACGCGAGCGAACTTCAGCTTCAGCAGCAGCACTGCGTGTACTTCGAGACCCGCAAGCCCGACAAGCACGGGGAGGGCGAGTTTACGATCCGCGACCTCGTGATCGCGTCGCTGCGTCTGCGTCCCGACCGGCTGGTGATCGGCGAGATCCGCGGCGGCGAGGCGCTCGATCTGCTGCAGGCGATGAACACCGGGCACTCGGGTTCGATGTCCACCATCCACGCCAACACCCCCATCGACGCGCTGAGCCGCATGGAGACCTGCGCGATCATGAGCGGCGTCGAAATGCCGCTTTCCGCGATCCGGATGCAGGTCGCCTCGGCGATCAACTGCGTGGTCCACACCATGCGGCTGCCCGACGGGTCGCGCAAGATCGTGCGCATCTCCGAGGTGATGCCGCTCGAAAACAGCGAATACCGGATGCGGGATCTCATGTACTGGAAGACCGATTCGCTCGCCCCGGACGGCACGCTCACCGGGCACTTTGCGCTCGGTGAAAAGCCGTCGTTCTTCGCCGACGCCGGAATCATGGGCATCGAACTGCCCGACTACGGCGGTTGAGCGGCGGGGCGGTTCAGGAGGGAGACGGATATCATGGAACTGGATCTGCGGGATAAGGTGCTGGTACTCACCGGGGGCGGCGGCGGCATCGGCCGCGCCGTCGCCGTAAAACTTGCCGCCTGCCGCATGAAGATCGCGCTTTTGGGCGGGCGGAACGTCGAAAAATTGGATGCCGTCCGCGCGGAGGTCGAAAAACATTCCCGGTGCATGGTGATCCCCGGCGAACTCGACGACCCCGAATTTCTGCGCCGGAGCGTCAAGTCCGTCGCCGACGCCTTCGGCGGTATCGACGTCCTCGTCAACAACGCGGGCGCCGCGCAGAGCACGCCGTTCGACAAGATCTCGCCCGAGGAGTTCGACCGTCTCATGTCGGTCAACGTCCGCGCGCCGTTTTTTCTGACGCAGGCGGCATTGCCGTATCTGAAGCGCTCCGGTTCGGCGACGGTCGTCAACATCGCCTCCGTCGTCGCCCATTCGGGGTATCCGCTTCAAAGCGTCTATTCCGCGAGCAAACACGCTCTGCTGGGGTGGACCAAAAGTTTCGCGCGGGAGTGTTGCAAGGATGGTATCCGCGTTCACGCCATCTCGCCGGGGGGCGTCTACACCGATATGGTCAAACTGTCGCGTCCGGACCTGTCGCCGGAGGGGATGATCATGCCGGAGGAGGTGGCGGAGATCGTGCATTTTCTGCTCGTCCACCGCGGCAACGCCGTAATCGACGAGATACTGCTCCACCGCGCCGCCAAGGAACCGTTCCTGGTGTGAAGCGCTACGCGCGCGGGGCAGGGGAAGACGGGATCACTTTATGTCGGCGATCTTCCACGCGCCGTCGATTTTTCGCAGCAATATCCGCGCCGTCGCCTCCTCGCCTTTGACCGAGATGACGACCGTGGCGCGGTCGCCATCGACCGCCGTTTGGGAAAATTTCGCTTTTTCAGCTTTTTTCAGCGCCTTTTTCGCTTCCGGGTCGGTGGCGGCGCGCTTGCGGAGGTTGTTGACTATCTCCAGCCACATTTCGTTGCCCAGCTTCGCCTCTTTGGTGGCGACGACGCACGAGTTCGCCTTTTCCAAGTCGCCGCTTATGATGGCGGAGTGCCAGTTTTTCGCCACATCGGCGGGATTTTCTTCGCAGCCGGCGGCGAACACGGCCAGCAGAACGGCGGCGGGCAGCAGTAAGAAACGGATATTCATGATCCCCCCATGTTTTATGTATTCCCGGACGGCGCAAGCCCTGGATCTGCCGCCCGGGGATCCCGGTCGGGATTAATATATACTGCGCCGGATGAAAAAACAAATCCGCCCGGCCAACGCCGGAGGCGGCGGAGCAAGTGAAAATGCGGTAAAACGGGAAACTTCGCACTCGAGCGCGTCATGACACTTCGGACGCCCGATCTTACCTCAATTATTGTACGATCCCCATACCGTCACTTTCCCGGATCCGTGTCGGCGGGCACTTTCACGCCGCGCTCCCGGAGCAGCGCGTCCAGATCGATCTTCTCGATGTAATACCATTCCACCGAGTACATGCCCGAGAAGACGTACGCCATATGTCTGCCGTTCTCCTCGCGCATGATGACGCCGTTGCGGCGCGACTTGATGCGCTCGAACAGCGGCATATCCTTGTATTGCAGGCGTTTGTTGCTTTTGCCGACGCTGCCGTCGTTGCGGTTCGATTCCCGGATGAACTTTTCGTCGATATCCACGACCACGCTGCCGCCGGCGTCGACGATGGTCTTTTCGAGCAGATGCCCGCCGCTGTCGCCCATGCCGCGGAGCGACTTCACGAGTTTCTTTACCGAAACGTCGATCGCCGCGACGCCGTGGAAGTTGCCCTTGGTGTCGATCATCGGCAGCGTACAGGGCAGCATCAAGTCGCCGTCCACGGAAAGGTAGGGACTTCCCCACATGGCGGCGGCGGTGGCGTGCGAACCGTCCATGCGCTCCTTGTACCACGGCCGCTGCCGGTGGTCGAAGTTCTCCGGCAGGATCTTCGAGCACGGATAAAGCACGAACAGACCGTCCCGGAACCCCAAGTAGGCGTCGACCAGCGGCGCCCCCGAGTTTATGACCCGTTGTTTCAGGAGCGTCAGATTTTGTTCACTGATGGTGGAATCCTGACGGCTTTCGATCAGCGCGCGCAGGAATACCGGCCGGAGCATCGCCAGCCGCCGCACCCGGTCCTCGTGATTTTCCGGTTTCGCTCCGGGGGCGATCTGATAGACGATGTGGTCGATGTCGATCTCGTAGCCGAATCCCGGCGCCTTGACCATGGTCGGCGGCACTTCGCCCCGCGACAGTTTCGCGCGCGAATAGATCGGCTCGTCGGCGGGCGCCCGGAGATCGGAGTTCAGCAGCAGCAGCGCGTTGGTGGTGATCGCCGTGAGGTCGTGTTCGAGATTGGCGATCCGCCGGTCGAAGGTCCTGCTGACGCCGATCGCCAAGTCGAGGATCCGTCCCAGTTCGCGGTCGCGGTTGTTGCGGAATTCGGAGCGCGCCTTTTCGATCATGTCGGCCCGGGCCTGTTTGTAGAGCGTGAACGACACCGCCACCGCTCCCAGAGCTACCATGACCAGCGTGGTGATGAACATCAGCCGCCGGTGACGGTAAGCGGCGCGGACGAGCCGGCCGAAGAAACCGTCGGGATTCGCGGAGACCTCATCGCCGCGGATGAATTTGCGCAGATCGGCGGAAAGGTCGCCGACCGTCTTGTAGCGTTTTTCCTTGTCCCATGCCGCCGCCTTGAGGATGATCTTGCGCAGATCGGCGGGGATGGGATAACCGAAGCGGTGGGTGATGGGGCGCATTTCGCCGCGGCGGATGCGGTTGATCGTATCGCGGTAGTCTTTGCCGTCGTAAGCGAAATGTAGTGTGACCACTTCGTAGAGGATGAGCCCCATCGCGTAGATGTCGGCGCGCTGGTCGCAGTGTTCTCCGCGCACCGCCTCGGGCGAAAGGAAACGCGGCGTGCCGGTGATCACGCTCGGCGACTCCCAATGCTTCGGGTCGAATTTCGGATCGTCGATGCGCCGCGCCAGTCCCCAGTCCATCAGATACGCCTCGTGATACTCGCCGATCATGATGTTTTCGGGCTTGAGGTCGCAGTGCATGATGTTGCGGTTGTGCGCGTATTCGAGCGCGTCGCAGATCGAGAGGAAGACCTCCAGCCGGTAGTTGAGCGAGCGCTGTTCCTCGCGGGCGGAGAAGCCTTCCTGTTCGTAGTGGCGCACCAGATCGGCAAGGTAACTCTGGAACGGGCGACCGTTGATGAGTTTCATCGCAAGGTGCAAATTGCCGTCCTTGTCGCGGTGGATGCTGTGCACGGGGACGATCGCCGGATGGTCGAGCTGGGCGGTGATCATCGCCTCCGAGACGAACTTGCCGCGCAGTTCCGGATCCTTGCCCTGCTCCTCGCGGAGCGACTTGACCGCCACCTGCCGGTGCAGATGCAGATCGACCCCCCGGTACAATCGCGCCTGACCGCCAGCGCCCACCTCCTCGGTGCGTTCGTAGGCCTGTTCCAGCGGCGGGAACGCCGTGCTCACGGTGCTCTCCAGCGATACGTTGCTGTGCTCGGTGTGGAGCGGGACCGGCTCGAAGGTCCCGCCGCGGCGCCGGAATATCCCGGTCAGGTGCGTCAGAAAGCGCCCGGTGAGGCCGGATACGCCGGAGCCGTCACCATGATGGTGCGGCGGCGCGACCTTGCGGGTGGAGGTATCCGCCGCCTCGTCGGTGCGGTCGATGCGGATGGTGGGTTCGAAATCGTCGGGGGGAACGTCCGGTCGGTCGCTCACTTCGCGTTTCTCCTTATGATGACGGTGCTTCCGTCAGGGATTTTTCCGTTTGCAGCACTTGTTAACGATCAATTGGATAAAGACGAAAAACACGGGGATCAGAATGGTCCCGATCACCACCGAAACCAGCATTCCACCGAATACGGTCGTACCGAGACAGCGGCGGCTGACCGCGCAAGCACCGGTGGCGATGACCAGCGGGTACGTCCCCAGCACGAAGGTGACCGCCGTCATCAGCACGGAACGGAAACGGAGCTTCGCCGCATATTCCGCCGCTTCGTAAACATCCTTGCCCGCCTCATGCTGTTCCTTGGCGAACTCTACGATCAGAATGGCGGTCTTGCAGGCGATGCCGAAGAGCAGCACGAATCCGACTTGGGTGTAGATGTTGTTTTCGATGCCGAGCAGCCACAGCGAACCTACCGCGCCGGCGAAGGCGATCGGCACCGACAGCACGACCGAGAGCGGCAGCATCCAGCTTTCGTACTGCGCCACGAGGAAAAGGTAGATGAACAGCAGCGCCAGCGCGAACACGATGACCACCTGATTGCCGGCGAGTTTTTCCTGATAGGACATGTCGGTCCATTCGAAGGAGAGCGAAGGATCGACCTTGCGGACGATCCGCTCCATCTCGGCCATCGCCTGACCGGAGCTGTATCCCGGAGCGGGAGCCCCGCTGCTCGAGATCGACTGATACATGTTGAAGCGCTGAAGGTACTGCGGGACGAAACGGAACTCCGGCGCGACCAGCGTGCTCAGTGGGACCATCTTCCCCGAGGAATTGCGCAAATAGATCTTGGAGACATCCGACAGGTCGTCGCGGTATTCCGGCGCGGACTGGAGCTCCACCTTGTAGGTCTTGCCGTACTTGTTGAAGTCGTTCACGTCGACGCCGAGCTTCATGGCCTTGCCGCGGTCGATCGGCAGATAGACCTGCGGCGAAGACGCCCGGAACGAGGAGTAAACGTTGGCGAGCTTGGGACTCGAATTGGCTTCCACGAGCACCTGTTCGAGTTTCTTCTGGAATTGTTCCGGCGTCAGCGTGTTGGAGCGGTCCTGCAGCATCATCGAAAAACCGCTGACCGTACCCAACCCCTGGATGGTGGGCGCGCCGAACGCGGCGACCTCGGCGCTGGGGATGTCCTTGACGGCGTCGTAGAAGCGCTCCATCACGGCATCCTGCACCTGG
>CACZPY010000178.1 GCA_902783135.1 uncultured bacterium | reverse complement strand
GACCGGCAGATGCGGGCGGTACACGATCATTCCGCGCGCGGCGAGCGCCTGCAGCGCGTTGGTCACCGACGGCATGGTGACGTTGAGCATTTCGGATATATCCTTGGTGTGGGCGTGCCCGTTCTGCTCGATGATCGCGGCGATGGCTTCCAGATAGTCTTCGAGACTGCTGGATATCGGCATGTCTGTTTTTTCAACCATGATCGAATATATCCGTCTTATTGGTGTTGCTTCAAGATCCTTGCGTGCCTAATATAGCACGGAGGGGGATGAAGTCAAGGTTTCCGGATGCCGCAAATGCGCTTCGGACCGTAAAAAATTTTTCGCCGGGCGTCATGTCGGCGGCGCTGACGCGGCGGCGGAAAATTTGCGGAAAATAATCCGGAAAACCGTCTTGAAATCTTCATCATTTTCCACTATATTCTGCTATCATTTAATCAACGGAGAACGAACCATGAATCCATTACTTCTGCTGGCGGCGGGAACAAGTTCCCCCGGAGTCTATTATGCCTACCAGAACAGCGACAGTGTGGGCAAGTGTATCGTGATATTGCTGATCGTCGGCGGTTCTGCATTGACTTGGACGGTGGTACTCGACAAGGCAATCGCGCTATATCGGGCGAAACGGTTGTCGGAGCGCTTTCTGTTTTTCTTCGAGGACAACCGCCGCAACGTGGCGACGCCGTCATTGGTGCGCGAGGGCGAGAACAATCCCGGACCGCTGGCGATGGTTTACAATGCCGGAGTGGAGAAACTTCTGGAGTTCTACGAAAATGCGCAGGATACCAGTATCGTCGGCGGGTCGGGCGGGGTGACCCCGGTGAAACTTTCCGACGCGCAGTACAACGCGATCGAGGCGGTGCTGGAAAGCGAGGTCTCGTCGCAGATCGAGATGCTTGAGACCCGCATCGGATTGCTGGCGACGTTGGTCAGTCTGTCGCCGTTCTGCGGACTTTTCGGCACGGTGTGGGGCGTGATGATGGCGTTCTGCGGCATCGCGGCGGCGGGCAAGGCGGACTTCACCGCGTTGGCGCCCGGCGTGGCGGGGGCGCTGTTGACCACCGTCGCCGGTCTGGTGGTTGCGATACCGGCGCTGGTCGGCTACAACCTGCTCACCGGGACCATCCGCAATCTCACCGTGCAGATGGACAACTTCGTTGAGGCGTTCATGGTGAAGATCAAGCTCGAACAGTTGGAATTCGACCGCAAGTCGCGGGGGATGTGATCATGCGCCACCGCAAACGGGGAAGACTCAAACTGGCGGCGATGGACCAGATCAACGTGACGCCGCTGTTGGATCTGACGTTTCTGCTGCTGATCGCGTTCATGATCACCATGCCGCTCATGGAGTACGGCACCAGCATCAAGGCGCCCGAGATGAACAGCAACGAACTGCCGCAGGACAACTTCAAGAGCGTGACGATGACCAAGCAGGGCACGATCATGTTCGACAAGGATGTCGTGACGCGGGATGAGCTGATTTCCAAACTCCGGGAACTCAAACTTTCCGGCGCCAAGGTGGATCTGCTGCTGCGCGCAGACGGCGAACGCAGTTACAAAGACGTCATCGAGCTTATGGCGGAGATCCGCCGCTGCGGATTCGACGACGTGACACTGGTCACGCAGGCGGAGCGGAAATGACCTATTACGGTTACATGCGTGAATCTCCGCGCAGTTTGAGTTCTCCCGCGCGTCGCGCGTGGATACTCGTCAATGTTCTGCTACTGCATTTTGCGATCATCGGCGGACCGTGGTTATGGATGCAGCTGCGCGGTAAAGTATCTCCGCCCAAGGAAAACCGCTTCAAAGTCAAACTGGGCGACACTACGCCGTCGCACGCTCCCGAGGTCGGTCCGCCGGAGCGCACCCGTCCCCGCCCCGCTCCGCCGTCGCCGCCGACACCGGCGCCGCCGGAACCGAAGGTCGTGCCGCGCCCGAAACCGCGTCCGGCGGAGCCGAAGATCGCTCCGCGCCCGAAACCCAAGCCGAAACCCAATACCCGCCCGAAGCCGCGTCCGGCGGAGCCCAAGGTCGTGCCGCGCAAGGCGGAACCGAAGGTCGTCAACAAGCGTGATTCCGCGCAGAAGCGTCAGGAGGTCAAACGGCGGAACATCGAGGATCAGATCTACCATCCGCCCGGCGGCAATAACTTCAATCCCAATGTGAAGATCGGCAGCCGCAATGCCGGTCAGGTCAAGGGCCCCGCCGACCACAAGACGCCGCAGGGCGGTCTGACGCAGGCGGAAGAAGCGTATTATGCGTCGCTGAAGAAGTTTTTGGATTTCCGCTGGGTCGAGCCTTCGCGCACGGTGCTCGGCGATCTGCGCCCGACCGCGGTACTGGAGCTCAACATCGCCGCGGACGGCAGGGTCCTGGGAGCTAAGATCGTGGAATCCAGCGGCAACGTGTCGATGGAAGCTTCCGTCAGACGCCTGATCAGCGTGCTGGATCGCGTCCCCGCTCCGCCCAACGGCCAGTTGACGATATTGGTCAATATGGAAGTCAAGTGATCTCCATATCCCTTCCGGCGGTTGGATATTCATTGAAAAATCGATGCCGCGGGGCTATATTATCCGGATTTCAGACCCTTTTCATCGCTTATCCGGGGAGTTTATCATGGCGAAACCGATCAATTGGAAGTTGAATCTGGCGTTTATCTGGCTGGTCGAGATCTGTGCCCGTTCCGGGTTTTCCGTGGCGATCCCGTTCATTCCCTACTACATCCGCGACCGCTATATGCTCTCCGAGGGTGACGTCAAGAACTATGTGATGTTTTTCGGCATCGCGGGTTCGCTGGCGCTGTTTTTCTCGTTCCCGCTGTGGGGGATGCTCGGCGACCGCAAGGGGCGGCGGCTGATGCTGCTGCGGGCGACCTTCTGCTCGGGGTTGCTCTTCGGTTCCTACATGTTCGCTCCCGCGGCGGCGGTACTGGTGTTGATGCGCTTCGTGGCGGGGTTCTTTTCGGGAACGGTGTCTCCGGCGCAGGCGCTGGTGGTGTCGACCACGCCGGAGAAGCACCACGGTTTTGCGCTGGGCATGCTGAGCAGTTCGGTGTGGGTCGGCAACGCGCTCGGATTCGTCCTCGGCGGTTTCGTGGTGAAATACTGTTCCTACAATGATTTCTGGGAACGGCTCTTTCACCTCGACCCCGCGGGAGTCATCGCCAAGTGCTGGAGTTACAATGTGGCCTTTTCCCTGACGGTGATACTGTTCTTCATCGCCGGTTTCATCACGCTGTTTCTGGTCCGGGAGAACTTCGTTCCGCCGCCGCCCAAGCCCAAGCGGGCGGATACTCCCGCCGCGCAGGGTTCCCGCTGGGCGTTCGGCGGTTTCGGCTGCGCGGTCTACGCGATACTCGGGATGTTCCTGTGGATGAGTTTCGCCCGCCGCTGCGACGAAAATTACATCGCGTTGATGGTCGAGGTGGTCAGCGGACTCAAGGGACAGGCGGTGGCGGATATCGCCGGGTACATCAGCGGTATCGGCGCGGTCGGTTGTTTCATCGCGGCGATCTCGGTCGGCTTCATCAGCGACCGTTGCGCACCGCGCACGATCATCATCCCGATCGCGATCATCGGTTCGCTGGCGATGCTGGCGCAGTCGCTGGCGCCGAATCCGTGGGTGCTGGGGTCGGCGCGCTTTCTGACCTTCGCAGTGGCGGGCGGTCTGGAACCGACGGTGCTGGCGCTCCTGTCGCGGGAAAGCCCCCCGGAACGGCGCGGGACGATCTTCGGCTGCGTCGCCAGTCTGCGCATCCTCGGACTTCTGATGGGGACGCTGCTCGGCTGGGCGGTGATGAAGTTGAGCGACGGATTGCTGCACGAAGGGCAGGTCATCATGGGGTACGCGATAAATCCGCACAACCTCGGGGTCCGCGGCATCTTCCTGCTCGGATCGCTGGCGATGATCCTGCTGATCCCGTGGCTGTTCTTCGTCGAGCGCATGGTGGAGCGCCGCCACCGGCAGCAGGCGGGACAGGATTGACGGCTATTTGCCGATGCAGAAGTTTTTGAAGACCTCGTCCAAAAGATCGGGGTCGGCGTGTCTGCCGACGATCACTCCCACGGCGCGGGCAGCGCGGGCGCTTTCCTCTGCTGCGAGTTCGTAATTGCCGCGGCGATACTCCTTTTCCGCCACCTCCAGTGCGGCGCGGGCGACTTCGAGTTCGCGTCCGGCGCGGGCGTTCGGCGCGATTTCCGGGAGTTCCGGTCTGGCGGCGGCAAAAAGTTGTTTCATCACCGCGTCGTAAAGCGCTTCCAGATTTTCACCGGTTCTGGCGGAAATGCTGACGACCGGGAACCTTTCCGGAAGATCCGGCGGTGTCCGATCCGCGGCGAGATCGACTTTGTTCCACACGGCGATGCTCCCCGGCGGAGCGGAACGCAACAGTTCCGCGACCTCCTGTTCCGGCTCGGTCGAAGTGAGGTCGAGCAGCCACAGCACGATCTGCGCCGCCGCGATGGAGCGGCGGCTGCGTTCCACTCCGAGTTTTTCGACCGCGTCGGTGCTGTCGCGGAGCCCCGCGGTGTCGGTCAGGTGCACCGGGATCCCGCGGATGACCGCGTCGCACTCCACGGTGTCGCGGGTGGTGCCGGGGATGTCGCTCACGATCGCTCGGTCGCGTCCGGAGAGCAGATTGAGCAGGCTCGACTTGCCCGAATTCGGGCGTCCGGCGAGGACGACGTTCACGCCGTCGCGCAGCGCGGCTCCGGCGGGCAATGCTGCGAGCAGCTGCCCGATGACGGCGGCGGCTTCCGTCAGCGCATCCGGAACTCCGGGGGCAAAATCCAGTTCCTCATCCGGGAAATCCAGACGCGCCTCGCACTCCGAGCGGAAGCGGTTTATAAGATCGTAGAGTTGTCCCAGCCGGGCGCTCAAACGTCCCGCCAGCTGACGCTCCGCAAGTTTCAGCGCCGCGTCGCTGCCCGAGCGCACCACATCGGCGACCGCCTCCGCCTGAAGCAGATCCAGTTTTCCGTTCACGAAGGCGCGGAAGGTGAATTCTCCCGGTTCTGCCATCCGGCATCCGGCGTCGAGCGCCGCCGCAAGCACGCTGTGGGCGGCGGCGGCTCCGCCGTGGCACTGCAGTTCCACCACGTCGTCGCCGGTATAACTGTGCGGCGCCTTCATGTAGACCGCGAGCACGGGGGCGTCGCCGACTTTGCCCAACAGCATCTTCCGGATGTTTTCCGGCGCGCCGGGGTCGCGCCGTCCGCGCCAGATGCGGCGGGCGATGTCGAGCGCTTCCGCGCCGCTCAACCGGATGACGGCGACGGCGCCGCTGACGGCGCTGGCGGGGGCGACGATGGTGTCGGCGGTGTTCATATCCGGTCGGTGCTTTCCTGATGCGGCGGTTTGAGGTTGCCGATCGCGGCGGCGACCTCGGTTATTTTACCCGGCACGATGTTGCCGGCGGGGACGCTCACTTCCAGATAGTTGTCGCTCCACCCGCGGGCGATGCCGTTTTCGATGCGTTCGAATATCACGGGCAGGGACTTCCCGACTTGGGAAGCGGCGAAAGCGGCGGCGGAGTCGCGCGCGATCCTGCGCAATGCCTCGCAACGGCGGCGCACCACCTCGGGGGAGGGGCGGTCGGGCATCGCCGCCGCCGGAGTTCCCGGACGCGGCGAGTAGGCGAAAATGTGGATGTTGGAAAAGCCGATCTTCTCGATGAAAGCGCAGGATTCGGCAAATTCTTCGTCGTTTTCTCCGGGGAAGCCGACGATGATGTCGGTCCCGAGATGCAGTCCGGGGATCCGCCGCTTGGCGTCGGTCACGAAATCCGCGTACTCCCGCGCCGTGTAGTGGCGGTTCATCCGCTTCAGCACCGCGTCGCAGCCGTGCTGGAGCGACAGATGGAGAAAACGGCACATCTTCGGTAATTCCGCCACGGCGTCGGCGAGACCGCGATAGCGCATCGCCGGTTCGGTGGAGCCGATGCGGATGCGGAAATTTCCGGGCAGGGCGGATATTTCCCGCAGCAGTTCCGGCAGACGGCGTTCACCATCCGTGTAGGCGCAGGTGTTGACTCCGGTGAGCACGAGTTCGGAAAAACCGGCTTCGAGCGCGTGGCGGCACTCCGCCAGCACTTCGTCGGCGGCGCGGGACCGCGCCGGACCGCGCAACGACGGCACGATGCAGTAACTGCAATGGTTGTCGCAACCCTCCTGGATCTTGATGAAGGCGCGGCTGCGGAACGGAAAACTCGACAGCCGTCCTTCGCGGAAGACCTTGCCCGCCGCGGACGGCTCCGGGGTGCGGCGTCCGCCGCCCAACAGCGCCGCGAAGTCGCGCTTGCCCGGATTGCCGCAGACCAGATCGGCTCCGGCGCGGAGCATGGCGTTTTCATCCGCGGCGGCGGCGCACCCGATGGCGACGATCCGTGCGGCGGGGTATTTGCGGCGGAGTTTGCGCAACGTCTGCCGGGTCTTGCGCTCCGCTTCGGCGGTCACGGCGCAGGTGTTGACGATCAAAACGTCGGGCGGCTCCGTCTCGGAGGGCGTATAACCGCACTCGGCGAGAGAAGTGTACAACAACGCACTGTCGGCGATGTTCAGCCGACAGCCGAGCGTGACCACCCGGGCGAAGCCGGTCATTTTTTGTTCCGCCACGCCAGCGCCCCGGTGGGACACGCTTCGATGCACTTGCCGCACTCGGCGCAACTGGCGGGGAAGCCCGCGTTGAAAGCGGTGCCGATGTAGGTCGAAAATCCGCGTTTCTGCTGTCCGAGCAGCGATTGTCCGACGACCTCCTTGCAGATCTTCACGCAGACGCCGCACTTGATGCACTTGCCGGTATCTTGCAGTATTTCCGGATGCCGGTCGTCGATGCGGCGCGGATTTTTGCCGCCCCGGATCGCCAGGGCATCGCAGTGATAGGCGCACCCGTGGGCGCGAAGTTTGCAGTCGTGCTTGTCGGAACAGCTGCATTCGATACAGCGTTCTCCTTCGCGCCGCACCTGCTCCGGGGTCATGGTGGAGCAGACCTCGCGGAAGGAATTTTTGCGCTCGTCGAGCGGGATGTAGCTCAACTTCTCGCGGTCGGCTTCCGATACGCCGGGGCGCAGGAAGACCAGATCTTCCTTTTTGAGTTCCTGCCATTTCCCGCGGCTGACGTTGACGCAGGGGACGACTTCCTCCGGGACTCCCAGCAGATCGGTCAGGATGTTCAGCGCGGCGCGGCGGCCCTGCGCCACGCCTTCGACCACGGTGGCGGCTCCGCTAACGCAGTCGCCGGCGGCGTAGAGTTTGCCGCCGAGCCGGGAGGTTTCCGGCTTCACCGCCAAATTGCCGAAGCGGTCGACTTCGACTCCGGCGGGGGCGAGGGTTTTCTGCCCGATCGCGCCGATCACGGTGTCGGCTTCGACTTCGAAATCGCTGCCGGGAACTTCCACCGGACGGCGGCGCCCCGAGGCATCGGGCTCGCCGAGTTCCATCCTGCGGCAGCGCAGCACCAATGCTCCGTTGCGTTTTTCGAGTTTGACCGGAGCGACGAGGAAGCGGAACTCCACCCCCTCTTCCCGGGCTTCGGCGATCTCCAGCTTTTCGGCGGGCATCTCCTTTTCGGTACGGCGGTAGAAGCACTCGACATGCGGACTGCCGAGGCGTACGCTGGTGCGCAGACAATCCATCGCGGTATTGCCGCCGCCGACCACGATCACGCGGCCGGGATTGGCGGCTTTGGTGTCGCGCAATGCCACGTCGCGCAGGAAATCGATGCCGAGCGTCGCCAGTTCCTCGCCCTCGCAGCGCATGCCGGAAGCTTTCCAGCAGCCGACGGCGAGCACCACCGCGTCGAAACGCGTCTCCAACTCTTCCAGTGTGATGTCCTTACCGAGTTTTTTGCCGCAGTGGATGTCGATGCCCAACTTGGCGAAGTGCGCGATCTCGCGTTCGAGGATCGCCTTCGGCAGCCGGTACTCCGGGATGCCGTAGCGGAGCATTCCGCCCGGTTTGGGCATGGCTTCAAACATCTCGACCGCCACGCCGCCGCGCCGCAGATAGTAGGCGGCGGAAAGTCCCGCCGGACCCGCTCCGACGACGGCGACACGCTTGCCGGTATCGGGGGGCAGCGTTTCCAGATAGCTGTCGTAGTACAGATCGGCGGCGAGCCGTTTGAACTCGTTGATCGCCACCGGTTTGCCGTAAACGTTGCGGCGGCACTCCTTTTCGCAGAAGCGCGGGCAGACGCGCCCGATGGACAGGGGCAGGGGGATGCGTTCCTTGATGATCTTCAGACTTTCCAGAAACTCGCCTTTGCGTCCGGCGCGCACATATTCCTCGACCGAGGCGTGCGCGGGGCACGCCATCGTGCAGGGGGCCTCGCAGTCGCCGGTGTGCTCGCTGAGCAGCAGATTCAGCGCGGTACGGCGCATCTCCAAAACCTCCGGCGAGGAGGCTTCGATCTCCTGTCCCGGCGCGGGGCAGCTGGAACACGACGGCAGGAACTTGCCCGTCTTCTTGTCCCGGACCACGCAGACGAAACAACTGGTGGTGCGCGATATGCGCTGTTCGCGGCACAACGTGGGGATCTCGATGCCGTTCGCTTTCGCCACTTCCAAAATGGTCATGCCGGGTTCGGCGGATACCGGCTTGCCGTCAAGTATGAATTCAATGCTCATTTCAGCTCAGATCTCCTTCGTGACACGTTTGATGGCGCGCTTCGGGCACGAATCCATGCAACTGTTGCAGCGGGTGCATTTTTCGGAGTCGATCACGAAGTCGTCGCTGACTGCTCCCACCGGGCAGACCCGGATGCACTGACGGCATTTTACGCATTTTTCCCGATCCAGTTCCAACTGCACCAGCGCATTGCACTGCAAAGCGGAGCAACGGTGATCGCGGACGTGTTCTTCGTATTCGTGGCGGAAGTAACGCAAGGTCGCCAGCACCGGGTTCGGCGCGGTCTGACCGAGTCCGCAGAGCGATCCCGCTTTGATCTTTTTGCCGAGATCTTCCAGAAAATCGAGATCCTCCGGCACGCCCTTTCCGGCGACGATCCGCTCCAGCGTTTCGAACATCCGGGTGGTGCCGACGCGGCAGAACGTGCATTTGCCGCAGCTTTCGCGGTGCGTGAAGTCGAGGAAGTAACGCGCCGTTTCGACCATGCAGCGGTCCTTGCCTATAACGATCATGCCGCCCGAACCCATGATCGCGCCGAGCGAACGCAGCGAATCGTAATCGACCGGAGTGTCGAAAAGTTCCACCGGGATGCAGCCGCCGGAGGGGCCTCCGGTCTGGACCGCCTTGACCGCGTCGCGATCGGCGCCGCCCATGTCGAAGACGATCTCTCCCAAAGTGGTCCCCATCGGGACTTCGACCAACCCCGGATATTTCAGGTCGCCCGCCAGAGCGAAAAGTTTGGTGCCCTTGCTGCCGGCGGTGCCGATCTTGGCGAATTCGGCGCCGCCTTCGCGCAGGATCAGTGGCACGTTGCCGTAGGTCTCGACGTTGTTGATCATCGTCGGCGCGCCCTTGTAACCGGAATCGGTGGGGAAGGGGGGGCGGAAGCGGGGCGTGCCGCGTTTGCCTTCCAGCGAGGCGATCAGCGCGGTCTCCTCGCCGCAGACGAAAGCGCCCGCGCCCTCCTTGATGATGATCTCGAGTTCACGTCCGTCGACGACGTTGAGTTTGTGTTCGTATATCTGGGAAATGGCGATCTTCAGGTGCTTGATCGCCAGCGGATACTCCGCCCGGCAGTAGATGAAGAGTTTGGTCGCTCCGGTGGCGTGGGCGGCGATCAGCATGCCCTCCAGCACCTGATGCGGTACGCTTTCCATCAGCGACCGATCCATGAACGCGCCGGGGTCGCCCTCGTCGGCGTTGCAGATGAGGATCTTTTCCGGCGCTTTTTTGGCGGCGAGGAAACTCCACTTGTTTCCGGTCGGGAAGCCGCCGCCGCCGCGTCCGCGCAGACCGGAAAGCTTCATTTCGTTCACGACTTCGTCCGGGGTCATCTTGAGGGCGTTTTCCAGCCCCTGGTAGCCGCCGTGTGCGATGTAGTCGTCGAAGTCGGTGGGGTCGACCCTGCCGGCGAGCGCCAGCACTTTTATCAGCTGCTTTTTTTCGCGCAGCGGCGGCGGAACGAAGCGTTTCTTTTCGCCGAGTTCGAGGATATCGGGGACGTCGTCCGGGGTCACGTTGCCGTACAGGATGCCGGAACCGTCATCCAATACCGCTTCGACCATCGGCTCCGCGTAACAGCTGCCGAGGCAGCCGACGCCGACCACGGGGATATTTCCGGCGCACTCGCGGAGTTTGCTCTGCACCGCTTCGGCTCCGGCGGCGATGCCGCAACTGGCGACGCCGACCCGCAGAAGTTTGATCCGGGTATTCATTTAATCAGCGTACTCCTTGAGGATCTTTACCATTTTCTTGCGATCCAGCTTGCCGAAGACCTTGCCGTCCACGCTCATTACCGGAGCGAGACTGCAGCATCCGAGGCACGCCACCGTTTCCAGTGAGAAATTGCCGTCACTTGTGGTTTCGCCGGAGTCGATCTTGAGCTCCTGACGCATCCACTCCAGAACCTGTGCCGCCCCCTTGATGTGACAGGCGGTGCCGTCGCAGACCGAGATCTTGTGACGACCCGGTTTGACCCGTTTGAACTGGGCGTAGAAACTCACCACGCCTTCGACTTCGACCGCCGGCATGGAGAAATACTCCGCTACCGCGCGCAAGCCGTCATCGGAAACATATCCCTCCGCCGCCTGAACCAGCTGAAGTCCCTTGATGAGATTGCTGGAATCGCGGTCGACCTTGCTTAAAAATGAAAACTTTTCATCCATGATCTCGCTCCTGACGCGTGAGGCTTGTGCCTGTGTGCTGCAAATCATATTAATATACACTTCCGGCACATTATTTTCAATTGGCGGAACCATGTTCCGGCAACTTGAATATCGGCGGCGGACGGTGTATTTTCTATAAGTCGCAAATCAGTCACGTGCCAATTCCCGGAGTTTGGAATTATATCATGTTGTTTGGAGTATTGATCGGGATCGTCAGTGCGGTCATGCAGTCGACCGCATACATATTTTCGCGGCGATTCGTAACCACTTACCATTCCTCCATAAAATTGGTGATTTATTCTCAGCTGTGGATGGGGCTTTTCGGGTTGGTCGTTTTTGCGGCGACGGTCCCGTTCACCGTATTCCCGCACAGTTGGAAATTCGCTGCCGTCTTGGCGACTTATGTGGTCGCCTACAATATCGCCTTTTACTGCTTTTTCCGCGCGGTGAACGAGATCGAAGCCTCGCGGCTGAGTTCGCTGTTGGGGCTGAAGGTGATAGTGATCGCGCTGATAATGCTGTTGCTGAATAAGACGCAGTTGCGGATGCCGCATTATGCGGCGGTGGTGATGACCGCGGTTTCGGCGGTGGGAATGAATTTTTCCGGGGTCCGTATTAGCCGCCGGGGAGCGCTGTTTCTGGCGCTCACGCTGCTGGGATTTTCGACGACCGACATCACCGCCGCGCAGTTCGTCCGGATGATGCCGGGACGCGCAGTGACGCTGAACGCGATCTGCGTGACCTCGCTTTCTTATATCATCCTCGGAGTCATTTCGGCCGCCGCTTTGGTCAGGATGCGCTTCGAGCGGGGACCGCTGCTGGGGGCGTTGCCTTACGGCGCGCTGTGGTTTACTGCGATGCTGCTGCTTTTCGCCTCGTTCGGTATCGTCGGCGTGGTCTTCGGCAGCATCATACAGGCCAGTCGGGGGCTGATCTCGGTGCTGCTCGGCGTCATGCTGGCGCGGACCGGTTTTGTCGGCGCCGATCCCGACGTGCCGCGCCGGATCTGGATACGTCGCGCGGTGATGGCGCTCGTAATGATCGGCGCCATCGGTCTGTATTCATGGAGTTCGGCACAATGAGGGGGGCATGAGGATATATGAACACCTGCACTGAAAAAAAATCACTGTTCGACTTTCCGGAGCGGATATTGGCGTTTTTCATCCTGTTTTCGCTGGTCATCTGGACGCTGCAGTGTTCGCTGCTCCAAAGCGTTCTCGGGATCGATATCTACGAAACGATCGTCTGGGGCGAGCAGCTGCAGTGGGGGCACAGCAAGCATCCGCCGCTTTCGGGGTGGCTCGGATATTTCTGCTCGTGGGCGACCGGGCACTCCGACTGGGGGCTGTATCTCGCGGCGCAGCTCTGCATCGGTCTCGGCGTGTTCTTCACGTTCAAGACGGCGCGATTGTTTTTCGACCGCTTCCGGGCGGCGGTGTCGGCGCTGATGCTGTATTTCCTCTTATACTACACCCCGTCGGAAATGAAGTTCTGCACCTACCTTGTCGAGATCGCCATCGCGCCTGCCGCCGCGTATCTTTTTTTGCGATCCTTGCGCGAAAACCGCTGGTATTTATGGATCGCTTTCGGCGTCGTCTGCGGACTCGGCATCCTCAACAAATACTCCTTCGGTCTTATTGAGGTCGCCTTTTTGATCGTCATGCTCACCCGGGGCGAATACCGCCGGCGTCTGGCTTCTCCGGGACCGTATTTGGCGGTGCTGGTATTTTTCGCGGTGGTGTCGCCGCATCTCAAGTGGCTGGTCGAACACGATTTCGTCTGCTTCCACCACGTCGGCGACCGTCTGGATGAGGATCACAATATACTGATGCCGCTGTATGTACTGGCGGCGGCGCTTTATCCCGTGCTCGCGGAGATGCTGGCGGCGGCGCTGGTCCTGATCCCTCTGCCGCTGCGGCGCGGTCTGTTCCGCAAGTGGCGCGCCTTGGAGGGATGGACCCCGGTCGGGCGGAATGCCGAGGCGCTCCACTTCGCCGGCGTGATATCGTTCCTTCCCGGCGCGGTTTACCTCGCTTTGGCGCTGACCGGTACGGATATCATTCTGATGTGGTTATGCTCGGTCGCGTCGCTGAGCGGTATCGTGGTGATGGCGCTCTGTCCGGTGCAGGTCGATCGGAGGTTCTTAAAGCGTTTTTCCATCCTGCTGGTGTTGTTCATATGCGCAGTTTTCATCGGGGCGACGATCGATTTGTTGTGCCGCACCTCCGTCGGGGTGCATATGGATCCGGAACCCGTGGTCGCCATGGCGGAAAAGTTCTGGCATAAACGATATTCCGAGCCGATACCGCTGGTGATCGGCGGATTGCGCTTCGCGGCGCTCGTCGACCATTACAGCGCCGAACATCCGCCGGTTTGCGATCCCGAAGACGAGGTGATGATCGGGCTGTACCGCGAACGCATCAGGAAGCATGGCGCGCTTTTGATCAACTCCGGAGTCGAGGATTTGGAGGCGTTCGTGAAGCGGACGGACCATCCGGTGCGTTTCAAAAAGTACAGTGTGCCTTACCACGCCCCGTGGGGAAGGGTGAAGAAACGCGGTTTCGTGGTCGGCATTCTGCCGCCCGGAACGATCGTAAAATAATTACGTGAGTTGCTTCAGCGCATCGGGGAAGGGCGACAGCACCCGCTTCAGCACCCCGCGGCAGTACGAGATCGCCATGCCGTAGTTGGTCACCGGCGTTTTCCCCGCGCGTTCCAGTCGCCGCAAGGTCTCGCGGCGGTTGAGCATGCAACTGCCGCAGTGGACGATCAGCTTGTATGGCGAAAGATCCTCCGGGAAGTCTCTGCCGCCGGAAAAGTCGAATTCCAGTTTTCCCCCCGCCTGTTTTTCCAGCAGCCGCGGGATCTTCACCCGCCCGATGTCCTCGTGCGTTGCGTGGTGCGTGCACGCCTCCGCCATCAGTACCCGGTCGCCGGGATGGAGTTCCGATATCGCTTTTACTCCCGCGGCGAGCCGGACGATGTCGCCTTTCAGCCGCGACAGCAAAATGGAAAAGGTCGTGCAGGGGATGCTTTCCGGCGTCTCCGCGACCATCTTGTCCACCACCTGCGAGTCGCAGACCACCAGATCGGGCGGCGTTTTGAAGTTGGCGAGCGCCCGCGTATATTGGTCCTCCTTCACGGTCATGACCAGCGCATCCGCGTCGAGCGCGTCCCGCAGCGCCTGCACCTGCGGCAGGATCAGCCGCCCCTTCGGCGCCTGAATGTCGATCGGCACGATCAGCACGACCAACCCGCCCCGCGGCAGCAGGTCGCCCAGCATCGGCGGCGGAGTCAGAAATTCCTCCGGCGCCGCCGCCAGCAGCGCCGTTTTGAGTTCCGTTAAGACCCGGTCGCGCTCCGCGTCGCCGCCGAGCGAATTTGCCGTGATCGGCGGATTTCCGCACTTTTTCGCGAGCGAGTCCAAAAATCCTTCACCGCACTCCGCCGTGTCGCACTGGTTCACCACCGGGATCGCCGGTATCGACCGCGCGTTCGCCAGACCGAGCAGCGTTTCCTCCGCCTCGCCCCAGATCCCCGGCGTCGTCACGATGAGCATGATGTCCGCGCGGTCTATCGCCTGCAATGTACGCTTGCCGCGCTCCGTCCCCAACGGCGAATCGTCGTCCGTCCCCGCCGTGTCCATCCACAGCACCGGTCCCAGCGGGATCAATTCCTGCGCCTTTTCCACCACGTCGGTGGTCGTGCCGCGCAATGAACTCGTGATCGCCACCCGCTGCCCCGATACCAGATTCAGAAAACTCGACTTGCCGGAGTTTACCCGGCCCACCAACGCGATTTGAAGCCGTAAAGATTTAGGTGTACCGATCATTTTTTTTGAACCATACGGTATGATTGTTTGTGCCGTCAGTAAAAAATACCATCAACGGGGTTGAAAATCCAGTGGAGGCGGGCTATATTTTATAACATCGCTTCACATGGCGGCGGGTTAGCTCAGTTGGTTAGAGCGTCGGAATCATAATCCGCAGGTCCCCGGTTCGAGTCCGGGACCCGCTACCATTTTTTTTACTCACTCGGCTTGTGCGGCTTCGCCGCTTTCGCTTCTTCAGCCTCCCAAACTGAAAACTGCGTTTTCGTTTGGCGGCTTCAGGCGCTCGTCCGCGTTGCGGACCCAAGCCTCGTATCATACGCGGGTACGGACTCTTTTTATATGGTTGCCGCACGGCTCTTCGTCGCAAATTGCCTTACGGCATTTGCTCCTTGTCGAGTCCGGGACCCGCTACCATTTTTTTTACTCACTCGGCTTGGCGTGGTTGTGCTGATGCTCCTTGCTTGTCCTCCGAAGCCTT
>CACZPY010000177.1 GCA_902783135.1 uncultured bacterium | reverse complement strand
CGGTCATGCAGGTAAAACTTTCCGACGACGCCATTGCGGAAGACTGCCGGATCTCCACCAAAAGAAGCCGTGACAAAAAATTATGGAACGTGATGCGGTATATCGAATATCAATGCGGCAGGGACTGCAGCGTCGATACGCTGGCGCAGTTATCCGGCTACAGCCGCGGGCATTTCATGCGGCTGTTCCGGGATTATGCGGGATGTTCGGTGTTGGATTACATAAACTGCCAGCGGCGGGTGCGTTATCAGTCGCTGCACCACAATGCGCCATTGAAAAGCATCGCCGAGCAGTTGGGGTTCCGCTCCGTGGCGGCGTTCATCCATTGGCGAAAGCAGAACATCGATGCCTTAACGTCCTCAGACGGCGATCCTTCGGATCCCCACTACAAGCGCTCCAGACATTTCTATTAGAAAAAGCTGGAACGGCGCAAACCGTTTTTTCAACGTCGTCGGCATCCGACGGTCATCGCACGACCACCGCGTCCTGTCACGTGAAAAACGTCACTTGACTTTGAAGCCGCCGCGGCTTTTCCAGTAGTCGGTGAAGAACTTGTTCATCCGTTTGCGCGCGCGGGTGTCCACGGTGGTGCCGTAGTGACCGGTGCGCGGATTGGTGGTGATGGCCTTTTTGACTCCCTCGGGAACGTTGTTGTACGCCGAATAGACGTTCGACGGCGTGCAGACTTCGTCGGAGAACGCGGTGCAGAAGTAACTTTCGCACCGGATCCGGCTGGCGAGATACGCCACGTCGCAGTACGGCACCGACTTGCGTACCTCGGGCGTCATCCACGTATCCGGCACCCAATGGAACGGCAGCGCACGCTTGCGTCCGGCGAGATCGGCGTTGTATCCGCAATGGCTCGGCGTGTGGATGAACGCGATGGTGACCTGCGGATCCAGCGCGGCGACCGCCGCCGCCTGCGCTCCGGCGAGACTGCCGCCGCCGACCAGGAAGTCCTTGCCGTTCCACTCGGGGCGGCTCTTCAGGTACTGCGCCGCCCGCAGCGCCCGCACGAAGACCTCGCGGAAGTAAAAACCTTCGCGGGTACCGCCGGTCTTGTAGGCTTTGATCTTATTGCAGTTTTCGGTGTAATATTTCTGCTCGCGGTTCACGTCGAAGCCGTGCCACGTCGCGATCATCGCCACGCATCCCTTTCCCGCAACGTTCAGCGCTTCGTTGCGGCTGGCGTCGCCGTTGACGCCGCTCAAAAACGTGAGGTAGATGGGAAACGCCTTCTCCTTCGCTCCGGCGGGGACGGCGAGGTAGCCCGTCACGGGGCGCGAGACCCCGGCGTCGAGTTTGACGGTGTAGAGGTCGATCCCCTCCCGACCGGAGTCGATCTTTTCGAGAACAGGATCCATCGGCACCGCGTCGAGTTTGGCGAGTTCGTTCTTCCAGAATTCGTCGAAGTCGTCCGGGATCTTGTCGGCGGTTCGGATCTCCTCCGGGGCGATCATGGCGCCGATCTCCGCCACCTGTTTCTTCTTGAGGCGCTGTAATACTTTCGCGCCCGGGATCTCCACGACCTTGCCGTCGGGGCCGATCACCTGAAAGGCGAAGTACACCCAGCCGGGAGCGTCGCTTGCGAACGTCACCCGGAACGGTTTGCCGTCACAGGGGAAGTCCCGGGTGTCAACGACTTTCACCGACTCCCATCGGGTGATGGCGCGCAGCTTGCAGTCGGGCGCGGGTTTGCCCGCCTTGAGCAGCGTACCCGTGACGACGATCGTTTCGCCCCGTTGGTAAAAACCGTTCGGATGGTCGATCTTCAAATCCCGGATGCCGAAATCTCCGGCGAAGACGCCGCACGCCGACATGCAGATAAGCGCCGACAGAACAAAAATTCTTTTCATGATCTTCCACCCCCATGGTTTGCAACGGCGTGTCACCGCCATCGTTTTTCGATATTCAACTTCAGACTTGTTCAGCGTCCCGGGATTTTTGTCCGCCGCATTTCGCGTGTGCGGAATTTCGGCCCCGCGGATATTGCGTTTTATGCTTCCGGGGATATATTATAACTATAAGACCCATTATTTGCAAGCGTTGTCCGCCGATATGTCGGAAGAATGTTTCGACTGTCCGGGACGATGCGGACCCCGGATCCAACGGTGAGAAGCGGAAGATGTGGCAGACATTCAAAAACGATCTGCTGAAACAGAGAAAACTGAAGATCGTATCCGCGTTCCATTGCGATCCCGCGGTGTCGGTGCGCCCCGCCGAGGACGCGGACCGAAGGAAACGGAAATTCCACACCCACATCGGGATGCGCGAAGTCCTGCTGGTCCTCGACGGCGAATGCGAGTACATGATCGGCGACCGGATCTACCGCGGCGGCGCCGACACCGCGATCTTCGTGCCGCCGAACGTTCTCCACGAGGCATGGTATCCCGCCGACGCGCCGCCGGGGCGCCACCTGTGGATGATCGTCATGCCGAACTATTTGCAGTACAATCTGTTTTCCATCAACGAAAAAGATCCGCAAAAGAATTCGAATATCCACGGGACCCGGTGCTGTTCCCCGCACAATCACCAGCAGATCGTCGCGGCGTGGGATCAGGCGGAACGGGACGAGGGAACCCCCGAATCGCTGGCGGAACTGTCGCTGCTCGTCAATCTGCAGGCGGTGCGGCTGGTCCGGCTCTATCAGGAGGAAATGCAGAACGATGCGCGCAATGCCGCGACGCGCAACAAATATCTGGTCCTCAACGTCAAGGAATATATCGACATCCAATGCGGCCGCGACTGCAGCATCGACCTGCTGGCGAAACGCTTCGGCTGCAGCCGCACCCACCTGACGCGGATATTCCGCCAGCACGCGGGGTGCTCGGTGCTCGAATACATCAACCTTCAGCGCTTGTCACACTACCAGTCGATGCGCGCCGACGCTCCGGTGAAGATATTGGCGCAGGAGTTGGGATTTTCCTCCGCGTCGGCGTTCATCCACTGGAGAAAGCAGAACGTGAAAGACGCTCCGCCGCGCCAACAGTGAATCCCGACGTCAGCGGCGCTTCAGATACGCTTCGATGAAGCGGTCGAGGTCGCCGTCCAGCACCCCGCCCGTGTCGCTCGTTTCGACCTCGGTGCGCAGGTCCTTGACCATCTGGTACGGCTGAAGGACGTAACTGCGGATCTGGCTGCCCCAGCCGTTGTCCATCTGATTGCCGCGCGCAGCATCGGCGGCGGCACGTCGCTTCGACTCCTCCAGTTCGTAGAGCCGGGCTTTCAGCATCTTCATCGCGGTCGCGCGATTCTTGTGCTGCGAGCGCTCGTTCTGGCAGCAGACCACGATCCCCGTCGGCAAATGCGTGATGCGCACCGCCGAGTCGGTGGTGTTGACATGCTGACCGCCCGCGCCGCTCGACCGGTAGGTATCGATCCGCAGCTCCGCCTCGTTGATCTCGATGTCGATGTCGTCGTCCAGTTCGGGGTAGACCTCGACCGACGAAAAACTCGTGTGCCGCCGCGCGTTGCTGTCGAAGGGCGATATGCGCACCAGCCGGTGCACCCCCGACTCCCCTTTGCAGTAGCCGTAGGCGTAGTCGCCGAGGACGTGGATGGTGACGCTCTTGACGCCGGCTTCCTCGCCGGGCTGGAGGTCGATGACTTCATCCTTCCAGCCGCGCCGCTCGACGTAGCGGCGATACATCCGCAGCAGCATGCTCGCCCAGTCGCAGGACTCGGTGCCACCCGCGCCAGCGTGGATCGACAGATAAAAATTGTTGCGGTCGAATTTGCCGGAAAGGAAACTCACGACTTCCAGTTTGTCCATCGTCGCGGCGAGCTGCTTCGCCTCGTCTTCGCACTCGGACAAAAATTCCGGTTCGCTTTCCGCGAGTTCCAGCGCCGCCGCGAGATCGTCCAGACCGTTCGCCAGTTTGCGGTACGGCTCCAACACGTTGCGGCACGACGACAGCGCGGCGACCGTCGCCTGCGCCGCCTCCTTGTCGTTCCAGAAGTCGGGGGCGTTCATCTTCGCCTCCAACGCCGCCAGTTCCTCCTCGCGTTTCGGGATCGCCAGAAACTCGCCGAGCTGGACCCGCCGTGCCGCCAGCTCCTTTTCCAACTGCCGCAGTTCTTCGATGGTCATTATTGTTTCGCCTTTTCAAATTTCCACAGGTCGTCGAGCAGCCGCTGGATCTCGCCCAGACACGCCCCGCAGGCGCCGCCCGCCTTGCAGTAGTTCGTCACTTCGGAAGCCTGATGCAAATTGTTTTCCTTCGCGACTTTGAGTATCTTGATATCACTGACGCCGAAGCATTTGCAGACCAGTTTGCCTTCGTGTTCCTTATCGTTTTCGAACGGATTCGGCTCGCCGCGGTACTGCGCGATCGCCGCCTGCAGCGCCTCCATGCCCATCACGGAGCAGTGCATCTTCGCCTCGGGCAGTTCGCCCAAAAGCTTCACGATGTCCTGATTGGTGACCTTTTTGGCCTCGTCGAGCGTCATGCCCTTCACGAGCTCGGTCAGCGCCGAACTCGACGCGATGGCGCTGGCGCAGCCGAAAGTCTTGAACTTGATGTCCGCGATGCGCCCGT
>CACZPY010000176.1 GCA_902783135.1 uncultured bacterium | reverse complement strand
TCCTCCTTTTGGGGTTGTTTTCCGTTTGTTTCGGCAGAAGCGGCACTTTTTCCGGCACCCGCCCGCTTCGGCGCAGCGGCTTTCCGCCGGCGGCTCGAGGTGTATCGGGCGGCCGCGCACCAGCGCGAAAGCGATCTGCCGGTGCGCGGAGTAGAGAAGCCGCTGGAGCGTCCCCCGGGAAACGCCCATCCGCGCCGCCGCCTCCGTTTGAGACAGCTCCTCCAGATCGCAGAGCCGCAGCGCTTCGAGTTCGTCCGCGCGGATCTCCAGCGCGGGCGCGTTTCCCTCCGTGCTGAACCGTCTTTCCCTGCTCAACGGACAGACGCGGCGTTGTTTTTCCGGTCTCGGCATAGCACCCTCGTTTTGTGCATTTGCACATAATATAATGCGCCGACCCGCGCTTTGCAAATCGGCGGGATGTGTCATCAATGATGGTGATGCCCCTCGGGTTCGACGTAGTGCGGCAGCCACTCGCTCACGAAGTGCTGATTGTTCTCCTCCTTCTCGTCGCCGACGGTCTCGACGAAGGTGTGCTCGGCGGCGTGGCCGTCGGCGAAGAGGTAGTTCGCCCGCCCGGAGTGGCGTTCGAGGTCGAGATGCTCCTTCCAGTCGTCCGGTTCGCTCATCCCGGCGTAGCACTGGTGCTCCTCGGGGTCCTTGCCGTTCTCTTCGAAGCCGCGCGGCGAGAGTACGATCCGCCGCGACGGCGACTTCAACGACGTCAGCGGCCGGCCGAAGGTGAACATCGCGTTGACCATGTAGCTCTGGATGGCCTTGTCCTTGTCGTAGCCGCGATCCGAATCGCAGTGCAGATAGTCGAGGTCGAAATTGTAATGCTTTTCGAGCGGCGTGTACCACTGCGGCTCGCCGGGCATCTCCTCCGGCGCGGCGAAGCTGCCGAAGTGCACGATCGGCAGCATGTCGCGGTAGTCGTGGCGGTACATATCCAGCGCCAGACCGGCCTGTTTGAGATTGTTGACGCACTTGACGGCGCGGGAACGCTCCCGCGCTCCGCTCAAGGCGGGCATGAGCATCCCGGCGAGGATGGCGATGACCGCGATCACCACCAGAAGTTCGACGAGCGTGAAACGACGGCCGGAAACAACAGCATATTTATTCATGACAAATTCCTCAGCTGAACACCCCGGAAAGGCGCACCGCGGGTTCGTCGGAAAGGTGCGCTGCGGACGGCATACGGGGTCCGGGGTGCGGATAAAATTATCCCCGACGGCCGCGGGAGACACGCCGAAATGCGCCCGGAGCCAAGCACATCGTGCGCAAGCAGGGCGTTTCGACTTGATGGAAAAGGGTGATCAGACCAGCGGAGGCGCGCGGGCCCGAAGGTTGGAGACGCACCGAAATTCCGGCGGCGTCAGATCGCGCCGCGGCTCGATGACGCCGGACGGGGCGGTTTTGGGAGCCGCCGCCGCCGGGGCGCACCACCAGTCGACGATCGAGGAACAAGAGGGGCAGAAAAACTCCCCGGCGGAGACCTCCGCCCCATGGCGCGGCTCCGCCGCCGACACCGCCGCCATCCGGAGCGAATGAGCCGGAGCACCGGAAACGTCTTGCAGATGCGCGTGGTAACACAAATGCAGAAAGCCGTTGCCGAAGAGCAGCAGCCCGAGCAGGAGCGGCAGAGTTCTGCCGCGGCGCAATTTTGCCATTACGGGAACCATGCGCTTAATATACCATTCCACCCCAAGGGTGTCAAACCGGTGCCGCTATCGATCTTCCGTCATGATCGCGCGGATCGCGTCCATGGTCCGGTCGGCGACGCCGATGCTCCGCAGGTAATTCGACACTTGCTCGTGAAGCGGCGTCCCCTCGGGGGACATCTTCCCGATCGCGGCGAGCCAGTTTTTAAAGTAGTCGATGGTGCGGGGACGGGGATAGTACGAGAGACTGCTCGCTTCGTAATCGAGATACGCGATTTCCTCCTCGACGCCAAGAAGTATATCCAGCAGAAAAACGATCTCGCCGGTGCGGTCAGAACCGCCGCTGCAATGCACATACACGGGGTAGTCATCGGGATCGGCGAAGAGTTCGATCGCGGCGCGGAAAAGCCCGCTCTGCTCCGGCGTGAAACTCGTGTAGGCATTCACGGGGCGGCGGACCCACCGCACGCCGTCTCCCAGCGGAGAACTCTTTAAGCGGGCGGTCTTTTTGGGGTAGCGCAAATCCAGATCGGTGCGGATCTTCAGCTCCCCGCGCATGAAGCGCGCCCCTTCCGGCGTGATGTTATAGTGCGTACCGTTCAGCTCGGAGCCGCGAAAGATCATCCCCTGCCGGGTACGTCTGCCGTCGAGGGTCCGCTTGCCGCCCGCGTCGCGGAAATTGACGGGAATCCCGCCGGGGACTCGCAGATAACGCGGCGTGTCGCCGGTGACGAAGCTCCGCACCTCGGAAACGCCCCGGTCGGTGCGTATCCGCCAGAAATAAATGCGCCAGACTTCGAGGTTGAATATCTCTTCCGTCTCGCGCCCGGTCACTTCGATACGCCGGACCCTCCGGGCAAAATCCCGGTCGCGGGCGATCTCCAGAAACGCTTCCCCCTGCGCATTTTCCCAGCGAAAGCACACTG
>CACZPY010000175.1 GCA_902783135.1 uncultured bacterium | reverse complement strand
GGTGGAGTACTGCTTCGTCGCGGCATTGCCGGCGAAGGTAGCCGTGATCGTAATACTCTTGTTCGTCGGTTTGGTGGTGCTCAACTTTACCGTGGGCGCGGTGGTGGCGCCGACTACGGCCAACTGCAGTTTGTCACCGGATTTCTTCAGAGTATATTTATTATCCCCGCTGGTCAACGATTTGCCGACGGAGAGCGTCCCGAGTTCCTTTGTGGAAGCGTAGACCGTGACGGTTGTGCCGAAACATTTGGCTCCGGCGGCAAGCGTGTAGGTACCGGATTCCTGAGAAGCGGAAACCGTGACAGTGTAGCAGGTCACATCGTCATCATAATCGCCATCAAAATACTCTTCTTCCCACCCCATAAGCCACGCAAGGTTGTTTACCCGCGCCGCCTCACCGGGGGCAACGTTGGAAATGTTGAAGTCGATTATGGCGCCTTCGGCGATATAAGTATACAAATTAAAACAACTGACCGTTATCACTCCGGTGATTTTGCCGCCCTCTTCAACGCACACGCAACTGCTGTCGTCCTTGATGGTTATATTATTCGCCACGCCGCCGGCATGGACGGTAAGTTCGGCGCCATCTTTCAATATGGTAGTGTTTGCCTTGCCGCCGGAATAGACCTGCAAACATCCACCATCGGCAGCGGTGGTAGAGGTAGCCACACCGCCGGAAAAGATATCCATGCACCCGATATTGACAACCGAGGTATTGGATGCCACACCGCCGCTCATCACACACATGGCGGCATTATCGACCGATTTACCGCTCATGGATGTCGTATGGGAAAGCAAGGTATTGTCGGAACCGTAATACACCCCGCTGTATTGCCTGACGAAGGTTATTTCCCCGCCATAAAGAGCGATACCTCCGACACAAGGCGTCCAATCCACATTGAGCGCCGATCCGCCACCCGAAATGCTCAAAAAACCACTGCCCACCGTAACATTATTTGCTTTGCCGCCATCAATGTACATATGGCCGTCGGTCAAATCGGTGTCGCTTGCCACACCACCTTCAGCGATGTACAAAGTGCCGCTTTCGGTCACGGTGGTTTCATTCGCCACGCCCCCGGAGTAGATCATCATATTACCGCCGCCGTTGATGGTGGTGGAGTTCGCCTCGCCGCCACTACTGACATAGAGTGCAGCACCATCCCAGGAATCATAATTTTCCAAGGTAGTCCAGTTGGCAGTGCCGCCGCTTTCGATCGACATCTCTTCTTCAGCACCGACAAAGACGGAATTCGAAATTTCCCCCGCACCAACGACGATCATGATCCCACTCTCCTTGTTTTTTTTGATATAGGAATGTCGTTTTCATATATATTTTAAGTAATGTAACGTACTTTTTCACTTTTTCAAACGGATGCAGCCCGCAAAAAACATGATCCCCGTTATTCTTTCGGAAGACAAAGATTTCCCGGCCGAAAACGCACATCACCACGCAAAGATGACCGCTCATGCTTTAAGTTCCCGGCGGGTCTTCCGACGCGGAGTCGCGATGCTGCCGCCGAGCCGGTAGTCGCGGGGTGTCGTTCCGTAATAACGGTGAAAAACCTTGATGAAATAACTGCTGTCGCTGAAACCGCTGCGCTGCGCCACTTCGGCGATCTGCAGCGAGGTGTTGTGGAGCAGCGCCACCGCCGCCTCCAACCGCAGCGTGGTCAGATAACGGTTGAAGCTCACCCCGAACTCGCGCCGGAAGAGCCGCGACAGATATGCGGTGCTGATCCCGAAGCGGCGCGCCAGTTTTTCCAGCGTCACCTCCGACGCATAATTCTGGATCATGAAAAACTTGGTCTGGTGTATCACATCCGCCCGGACCCTTCGCCGCACCGGAGAATCCTCGCCCCGCTCGGAATCGCGCAGCGCGGAGTCGTAAAACAGCGCCAGCAGCGCATGAAGCTGGATGCCGACATGCCGAACGCTCCACTCGTCCCCGCTGTCCCATTGCTCATGCATGAGGTCGATGCGGCGCATCGCCTCGGAGCGGATCGCGTAATCCAAGCGGGAGAGCGTCCGGTTGTCCACCACGGAGAAAAACTCTTCCGCCCCGTCCCAGCGGAACTGCATGAACATCATCAGCAGCCCCTTGTCGGTTTCGAAAATATCCCGGTGCCGGGCATGTGCCGGAAGCAGCAGAAAATCGCCGGCGCCGGCGGGAAACGCCAATCCGTTTTCGAGCGTCAGGGTCAACTTGCCTTCCAATACATAAAGCAGCTCGGCACTCAAGGCGGAGTGCGAGTAATCCGACCAGATATTCTCGTAGTTGCGGATCTTGAAACTTTCTATGAGCGGCGGGTGACGCCAGTAATCCATCATCTTGAGACCTCGCGCAGGGCCGGCGCCGCACCAGACGGCGCCGGATATATTAAAATATCACGGGATGGCGGAGTTTCAAACCGCCGTCACTTCTTTTCTTCGCGGCGAATGCCCCGGCGGTAGTCGCCCGGAGTGGTCCCGAAATGCGCGCGGAAAACCTGAATGAAGTAACTGTCGGCATTGAATCCGCACCGCAGCGCCACCTCGGAGACCCGCAGCGCGGTATTGTGCAGCAGCGCCACCGCCGCCTCCAGCCGGAGCGTGGTCAGATAACGGCTGAAGCTCACCCCGAACTCGTGACGGAAGAGCCGCGACAGATATGCCGGACTTACCTCGAAGCGCCGCGCCAGCTGTTCCAGCGTGAATTCCGACGCATAGTTCTGGGTCAGAAAGAACTTGACCTGCCGCGCCACGTCGGGTCGGGTGCGTTTGAGCGCCGCCGACGGATTCCCCCTGCCCGCGGCGCGCACCGCCGAGGTGTAAAACAACATGAGCAGCGCATGCAGCTGGATGCCGGCGTTGAGTTTCCCCAGTTCGTCCGGCTCCCACTGCTCGTACATGAAGTCGATGCGGCGCATCGCCTCGGAACGGGTCGCGTAGTCCATATCGCAGAGCGTCCGGTTGTTCACGACCGCGAAGTAGTCGGCGGAGTGTTCCCACTTGAAGTGGATGGTCAGCACCCGCAGCCCCCGGGACGGGTCGAAGACGTCGCGGTGACGCACCTCCTCCGGGATCAGCAGAAAATCTCCCGCGACCGCCGGGAACTTCAACCCGTTGTCCAGCGTCAGCGTGAACTTGCCCTCCAGCACATACAAGAGCTCGATGCGGTGGGTGATATGCGAATGCTCCGACCAGATGTTCTCGAAGTCGTGAGCGTGAAATATGCCGACCTGCGGCGGTTCGCTCCAAAAGTTTTCCATCGTCGATGATCCCCTGCACCTCTGGCGCCTCCGCTCCGGGAACCGCCGTGTTTTCCATCTAAAATACCCACCCTCCGGCGGCATTTCAATCGTCAAAAAGCATAAAAATGATATTATTATCAAAATATTGATATTTTTTCGCGTTGCTTTTATGAATTTTGCGGATATAATAATAACAGACACAAATCCGCACTCCGGAATTTTCCGGCGGCGGCAACCAACAACTCAAAATAGGACATGGCAGTCAACATGGCGGAAAAACTGGCGATTTACGGCGGACCCAAGTCGGTGGATACCTCGAAAGTGGTGAATTGGCCCCCGATCAACGAGATCGACGAAAAGATGATCCTTGACGCGCTGCATCAGCCCAGTCAGGCGCGCGGCGTCCACAATCTGGCGTTCGAAAAGGAGTTCCGCGAGTGGAACGGCAACAACTACGCGCTCTTCACCAACTCCGGCACGGCGGCGCTCCACATGTGCCTCGTCGGCTGCGGCATCGGCGCGGGCGATCATGTGCTCGTCACCGCGTACAGCTGGAGCTCGAGCGCGACCTGCATCCTGCACCACGACGCGATTCCGATCTTCGTGGACATCGACCCCGAGACGTTCCTCATGGATCCCGACAAGATCGAGGCGGCCATCACTCCCCGGACCAAGGCCATCATCGTGGTCCAGCTC
>CACZPY010000174.1 GCA_902783135.1 uncultured bacterium | reverse complement strand
CTTCTGCGCCCAGCCGCCGCCGTAGACGTTGCCCATCGAACCGCCCGAGACGGTGATGCTGACGCCTTGGGCTTCCGCCGTGACGCCCGAAGCGAAGACGCCGCCGAAGACGCCGCGGCCGCCTTTCGCTTCGCCCCAGCTGCCGCCCGAGACGGTCGCGTCGATGTTGCCGACGGTGTAGACGGTCGCATTGAGCGCGCTGCCGGTAGCGTAGCCGCCCGCGAAGATGCACGCCTGATCGCCCTTGGTGGTCTCGCCGCCCGTGATCGAGAGCGTCACGTTGCCCGCCGTATGGGCGGCCGCCACGCTCGATTTCACCGCCGACGCACCGTAGATGTTGCCGCCGAAGGTTCCGCCCGCTATCGTGAGCGCGATGTCGCCCACCGTAGTGGCGGTGGAGGTCTTGGCGTAGTTGGCGAGTGCGCCCGCGTAGAAGTCCTTGCCGTCCGCAAGCGTGCCCGCCGTGATCGTCGTTTGGATCGTTTCCGTCACATTTCCGAAGCCGCCCGCGTACGCCGCGCCGGCGAGGGTTCCGCCCGCCATCGTGAAGTTCACGGCTTTCACGGACCCGCCATTCGCCGCGCCCGCCGCCAAATTGCGGATCGAGCCGGACGTGAACTTCATATTCACGACGCCCGCGAAGTTCTGGTTCGCCGCCGCGCCGTAGAGCGCCGTGCCGACATTCGCGCCGTCGATCTCGAGCCACGCGTTGCCCGCCGTCATCCCCTCGGCGGCGTAAACGGTGTCGCCGTAGGTCGTGTTTTCGGTCCAGCGCGCTTCGCGGTCGCTACCGTTCAGCGTCGTTCCGCTCGTCGCCAGCGCCGCGGCCGTACCCACCGCCGCGATGGTGTGCGCTTCGGTGTAGGCCGAGAGCTTGAGGCTCCCCGCCGCAAGCGACCGGGCGGCGCCGCGTCCCGTGAAGGCGTCGATTACGGTCGTGAGCGCGGCGTTCGTCGCGTACACGTTGCCGTTGCCGAGATCCACGGCGATGTTTTCGTCCCCGTCGGCGTTGGCGCCGATCAGCGTGTAATCCCCGGTCCCGTCGCCGACTTCGACGACGACCACCGCGGCGATGGCGCCGAAATTGTCGTTGACGAACGCCGCCGTCGCTCCAGTCGCGCCGGAGAGGTCGAAGGTCAATTTTCCGGTGATTCCCGCCGCCGCAGCAGCGTCGTCGACGATCAGCTGACCGCCCGCCTGTACGGTCGCGTCGGTCAACGCTCCGCCGTCGTAGATCAGCGCGGAGTATCCGGATTCGACCGTGAGATCCGCCAGCGCGTCGGTGCGGCTGACGAGACCGGTTCGACCGTCATTGGCGCCGTAGTAGACGCCCTTGTCGCGCGTGTTGTAGGTGACGGTCGCCCCGATGGTATTGTCGATCGTGCCCGTCCACGGGTTGAAATCCACCGTGGCCTTCGCCGCCGCCGAGGTCATGCTCAGCACCCCGCCGAGGTTCACGAGGATGTTGTTGGCGGTGTTGCCGTTGGAAAGGACGCCGCCCGAATGGATCTCCGCCCCGGTGACCGTCCCGGCGGCGTTGACCGCCCGGGCTTCTTTGTTCGCGGGAGCATAGTATCCGGATACGTAGAGATCGTTGATCTTGCCCTGCGCTTGGACGTACATGTAACCGCCTTCGACGACCTTCACATCGTCCGCAGTGCTGCTTTGGACCTGGAAGCGGGCGTTTTTATCGACGGTGACGTTCGACGCATAGGAAGATCCGAAACCGCCGCTCGCCGTGCTCGCCGAGAGCGCCAACCACGTGGCGTTGTTGATGACGTTGTCGCCGTAGGTCGTGATCGTGTAGTCGTACAATCTGCCGCCCAGCACCTTGAACTGCCAGTTGGTGGTGATGTCAGCCGCCTGCGACCCGGTGATGGAACCGCCGCTCACGGTCGCGCCGTAGATGTTGCCGTTCACGTTGTTGCTGACATAGAGACCGTAGATGGTGTTGCCGGTCCCGGCGATGTTCGCGCCCAGCGCGAGTCGGCCGGTCGTGGGACCGACGATATTGAGGTCGTACATCGTCGCACCGCCCTCGCTGGCGTACAGCGAACCGCCCGCCAACAGCGTCACGCCGGAAAGCGTCGCCCCATCGGAAACATAGGCTTTGCCGCCGTTGTCGATCACGGCGTTTTCGAGTCGGCCGCCCGCGAAGACCAGTGCGGACTTGCCCGCTTCCACCTCGAGCCCGTTCATTACGATCGCGCGGCTGACGAGTCCCTGCTTGCCGTCGTCGGCGCCGTAGTAGACGTGGAACGTGCGCTCGTCCTTGGTCTGGAAGGTGACGGTCGCGCTGGCGCCCTGAGTGTTGCGGCTGATGAGATTGGGAGTCGTGTAGTCCGCCATGGTCTCGCCGACGAAGGGGTTGTACTCCACGGACATCTTCGCGTTTCTGTTCAGGATCCGGAGCCACGCGCCGGAGTTGATGAGCACGTTGTTCGCCGTACCCATCAGCGCGACGTTTCCGCCCGAGTGGACCTCCATGTTGTTGACCGTGCCCGAGATGCCCGCCCGCGCCGAAGTCGTG
>CACZPY010000173.1 GCA_902783135.1 uncultured bacterium | reverse complement strand
CGGTCACGTTCCGGTTGGTCGGCTTGGCGGTGTTCGCCTTGACCGTCGGCGCGTCGGGAGGAGTCTTGTCGATGTTCGTCACCTTAAACGCAGTAACTTTCGACACGTTCCCCGCCGCATCGACGCCCCGGAAGTAGTAAGTCGCGTTCTCCGTCGCCGTCAGCGCCGCGGTGTAGTTCTGCCAAGTCGCATTGTCCAAACTGTACTGCTTCTTCGCACTGTCCTTGGAGAACGCCGCCGTGACGGTCACGTCCTGGTTGGTGGCCGCGGTCGTGCTCGCTTTCGCCGTCGGCGCGGCGGGAGGAGTCTTGTCGATGTTCGTCACCTTGAGCGTCGTAACTTTCGACACGTTCCCCGCCGCGTCGATGCCCCGGAAGTACCAAGTACCGTTCTTCGTCGCCGTCAGCGCCGAAGAGTAACTCTGCCAAGTAGTATTGTCCGGACTGTACTGTTTCTGCGCGCTGTCGGACGAAAACGTCGCCGTGACGGTCACGTTCTGGTTCGTCGCCGCGGTGGTGCTCGCCGCCGCGACCGGTTTTTCCGGGGCGGTCTTGTCGATGTTGGTCACGGAGTATGATTTGACCGCGGAGGGCGTTCCGTCGATGGCGATGCCGCGGAAATAGACATTACGGTTTTGGGTCACGGTCACGGACCCGTTATAGGTGTACCAATTGCTGTAATCCAGCGAGTACTGTCTGGTCACGGTGTCTTCGTTGAAGGTCGCACTTACGGTGACGTTCTTGTTCGTGAGCTGGGTGAGGTCCGCCGTCACGGAGAGCACTTCCGCCTTCAGCAAACTCAGCGACGAAGTGACGAAAGCCACGGTGGAAATGGCGTTGATGGAAAAGTCCTTGTTGTTGTATCGGTAGGTACCGTTCCAATACATGCGGCAGTTCGAGCGGTAGGTGTCGTCGAAGATGATCTCTTGGGTCGAACTGTTGTATCCGTAGGCGGTGACGATGTGCCCGCTGCTTCCGGAGACCAGATGGAGCAGCACCGGGCGGTCGGCGTCGATCTCCTTGCGGAAATCGGCGAAGGAGAAATTTTCCTTGGTGGCGGTTCTGGTCTTGAGAGCATCCAGTTCGTAGCCGACCGACTGGACGTACAGCGACAAGCCGTACTTGAAGTCGATGAACTTGGAGGGGATGTCCTTGCCGTCTATGTTATAGGTCCATGACGTGTATTTGATGAGATCGTCGAGCGTGACGTCGTTGTAATGACGGGTGCTGAGATCCTCGTTTCCCCGCCAGTACTGCCCGGTGACGAGGTAGTCGGCGAGACAATCCCACGCCCCGGTGTTCAATCCGGAACTGATATTGCCGTAGCGGAAGGAGTAAGAGAGTTCCTGGGAGGGCGTTTTATCGTAAAAGCGGCTTATGTATCCGGAGGACGCGATAAATTTCGCAAGTTTGGACGGGTCCTTCATGTCGTATATCGACCCGCCGTCGCTGCCGCGCGAGTTGACCGAGATGGTCCCGGGGATCAGCGCGTTGAGCCGGTATCTGACGCCGCCGGAATAGTATCCGTAAAGGTCGTAGTAGCCGAGCAGCATACCGACCGCGGTGGCGCCGCAGCCGTACATATATTCGGCGCTGGACAGCGTGAAGCTGAGCGTCGTATCGCCCGGCGAAGTTTCGCTGTAAGGGACCGGCGCCTCGGGATCCGCATCGACGGTTATGGAGATTTTCGACGGCATCAGGGAGTCGCTGCTCATGACTTCACCTCGTTGTTCTTATCACCGCAGACCGGCAGTCGCAGTCGATTTCCCGACCGCATCCGAAAAGAGTGCGGCGAGTTCGCCGCATCACTTGAATATCACAAAGTTACGATAAAAATTCAATATAACACGAAATCGCCTTGTTGTCAAGTTTTCCGGCGCGTCACTTGTTCAGCCGGATGCGGGCGTCGGCGACCGCGTAGAGCAGATCGGCGAGAAGGATCCCCGTCAGCGTCAGCACCCCGGAAAAGAAGAATAGCGCCATCTGCAGCGGATAGTCCCGGCTCGACAGCGACAACAGCGACAGCGTCCCCATCCCCGGGATGTTGAAGATGTACTCGACGAGCACGCTCCCCGCGACCAGCCCCGGCAGCAGACCGCCGAAAAGCGTGATCAGCGTGACCAGCGCGTTGCGGAAGGCGTGTTTCCACACCACGCGCCACTCCGGCAGTCCCTTCGCCCGCGCGGTGCGCACGAAATCGCTGTTGACGACTTCGAGCATACTGCCCCGGCAATAGCGGGACAATCCGGCGATCCCCCCGTACGAAAGACATATCACCGGCAGCGCGTAGGCGCGAAAAAGTTCGTACTGGCAGCGCCAGATCGACCACTCGCCCGTATCCTGTACCGCCGCCTTGAGCGCGAAAAACGGAAATTTCCCCCCTTCGCACAGCCACGCCTGCAGCAACAGTCCCACCCACATCACCGGCAACGAGTATAGCGTGAAGAGTGCTATGTTGGAGATGCGGTCGAACCATCCGCCCTCGCGCACCGCCGCCGCGACCCCGATCGGGATCGCCAGCAGATAGGTCAGCAGCACCGCGCAGAGATTCAGGTACAAAGTCACCGGCAGGCGTTCGGCGATGAGCCCGGTGACGGGACGCCCGGGATCGACGGTGGCGGATTCGCCGAAATCGCCGTTTTCGACCACGTTCCGCAGCCACAGCGCGAAGCCGACCGGCCACGGTTTGTCCAGCGCGAGTTTTTCGCGCAGCGATTCGTTGCGGATCAGACCGCCCTGCTCGGAGTTCAGCCCCCGCTCCTCGCCGCCGAGCATGTTGCTGCGCGTCGGATCGCCGGGAGCCAGCCGCAGCAGACAGTAGCTGACGAGCAGGATCGCCAGCAGCGTGAACACCGCCAGCAGCAGCCTTTTCCCGATATAATACAGCATCGCGCCCTCCTTGTGCGTACAATATACCCCCGCGCCGGCGCCTTTACAACCTTGCAAGGTAGGGGCCCCGGTGCTATATTTACGGCGAATACACGACGATACGGTTCATTTTTCCACAAGAGGAGCATGGATATCATGGCAAAACTTCTGCTCGGTTTCGACATCGGCGGCACCAAGATCGGCATCGGACTCGGCGACGAAAACGGCAAACTGCTCGGTCAGCGGCGCATCGGCAACATCGACACCGACCCCGGCGTGATCCTGCCGCAGATGCTGCGCGACGCGCGCGAACTCGCCGCCGAAGCGGGCGTGAAAGTCGCGGATATCGCCGCCTTCGGCATTTCGGCGCCCTTCCCCGCCGACGCGAAGAACGGCATCCTCCTCGCCCCGACCAACAACAAGCGCTGGGATCATGTGCCGATCCTCGACACCTTCCGCCGCGAACTGGGGATCCCCGGCTGCTTCGAGAATGACGCCAATTGCGGCGCGCTGGCGGAGTGGTTCTTCGGCGCGGGGCGCAACTGCCGGGATTTCATCTACCTCACGATGAGCACCGGCATCGGCGGCGGGATCGTGGCGGCGGGGAGGCTCGTGCGCGGTTCGGAGTCGCTGAGCGCGGGCGAAATGGGGCACATCTGCCTCGATCTGAACGGCCGCAAGTGCAACTGCGGACAGCGGGGCTGCTACGAAAGTTTCTGCGGCGGCCGCGCGGTCGCCGACCGGATGCGCGAGGAGCTCGCGGACAAACCCGACAGCCGGATCATGCAGCTTGCCGGCGGCGATCCCGCCAAGATCGACATGCGCACACTGGAACAGGCGGTGCGCGAAGGCGACGACTACGCGCTGCGGCTCTGGGACGAAATGGCGCTGCGCAATGCGCAGGCGATCGGCATGTTCATCAACATCTTCAACCCGGAAAAGATCGTGCTGGGCACGCTGGCGTGGGCGGTGGGCGGTCTCTACACCGACCCGATCATGAAGTATCTGCCGCGCTTCTCGTGGCCGCAGATGCGCCGCGACTGCGCGATCGTGCCGAGCGAACTGCGCCGGGAGATCGGCAGTTACGCCGGGATCGCCGCCGCGAAGAATTATTTGCTCGAAAACGCCGCCAAGTAGCGGCAGAGCTGCGCCGCCGCGTGGCTTTCCGCCTGCTTGCGGCTGGTGCCCTCTCCGACGGCGACCCAGCCGCCGACCCGGACTTCGACTTTGAACTTCGGCTGATGCGGAGGTCCGAAGACGCCCAGCACCTGATAAAGCGGCGTCTTGCCGAACCGGCGCTGGGTGAGTTCCTGCAGCTGCCCCTTGGGATTGAGTTCCAGCAGCAAGTCCCCGGGATCGCCGAAACTGCGCTCCAAAAGCGGCAGCACCAATCCGCGCGCCGCCTCCATGCCGAGGTCGATGTAGACCGCGCCCAACACCGCCTCGAAGAGATCCGCCAGCGTGGAACGGCGCGCCGCGCCGCCGGAATCCTCCTCGCCGCGGCCGACCTTCAGGTGATCGCCCAGACGCAGTTCCCGCGACCACTCCGCCAGCGCGCCTTCACATGCCAGCGCGGAGCGCAGTTTGGTCAACTGCCCCTCGGTAGCTTCCGGGCAGCGGCGGAAGAGAAATTCGGTCTGGATGATCTCCAGCACCGCGTCGCCCAAGAACTCCAGCCGCTGGTTGTCGTAGTCCAGCTGATGTTCCACCGCGTACGAACGGTGCATGAACGCCTCGGTCAGATGCGGCGCGGCTCCGGGCAGCCCCAGCGACCGCGAAAGTTCGTCGGCTTCGTCCATTTCAGATGCCTCCCAGATCCAGATACTTCCGCCGGGCGCGGTTCACCAGCGCCAGCGTGCGCCGGAAGAAGCACGTCGCGTACACCGAACCGCCCGCGGCGGCATAACGGTCCAAAAACCGGCGCCCCATGTCGAACAGTTTCCGGCGGTCCGTCTCCGCCGGGGGGAGCGCCATGAAGCAGTTGCTCGCCAGCCGCGCCAGTTCGCGCGTCCGCCGCAGTTTCGTCACGTGCCACCGGAAAAGTTCCGTACCGTCGAGGTCGATCAGTCCCCATTTGCCGTCCGCGTCACGGTACCAGTTGCGCAGACTCAAGTCGCCGTGGTAAAAGCCTCCATCGTGCAGTTGCCGCATCACCGGGATCAGCACTTCGGAGAGCGCCTCCGGATCCACTTCCGGCGAGTTGCCGAAAATGGCATCTTCGGGGAGCGCCTCCGTGATCAACAGATCGCGGAGCGTCCCATCCGGAGAGAGGCCCCGCGCCGCCGCCAGTACGCGCGGAGTCGGCACGTTGAGCGCCTCCAAGCGGTGCGCCGCCGCCAGTGCGGTGAAGGGGCGCGGCGTCATGAATTTCCGCCGCCAGCGTTCGAAGCGCGAACGGTAGACGTATTCCTTGAGGAAGACGCCGTTGCCGACGGTCGCCCGTCCCCGGGAGCGCAGCTTGCAGAGCCGCATCCCGGGGGCGTCCCATCCGGGCAGCGCCGCCGCGCCGGAGGCGAATCCCGGCGCGGTGAAGAGCCGGATGATCCGCGTTCCCGGTGGGAACAAAGTGGCGACGCCGGAGCCGTCCATCACCGGCGGGTCACAGCGCGGCGACGACGAGATCCCCGACTTCGCTGGTCGAATATCCCATCTTGCCCGCCGCCATGGATTTGAGTTTGGTCCCGGTGACGGTCGCGATCGCCTTTTCGATCGCCGCCGCCGCCGCGTGTTCGCCCAGATAGTCGAGCATCATCGCCGCCGCGCCGATCGCGGCGAGCGGGTTGATGACGCCGAGTCCGGTGTACTTGGGGGCGGAACCGCCGATCGGCTCGAACATGCTCACGCCTTCGGGGTTAAGATTGCCGCCGGAGGCGATGCCCATGCCGCCCTGGGTCATCGCGCCGAGGTCGGTGATGATGTCGCCCATGAGGTTTTCGGTGACGATCACGTCGAACCACTCGGGGTTCTTGACCATCCACATGGTGGTCGCGTCGACGTGGCAGTACGCGGGTTTGACCTGCGGATACTTGGGCGCCATCTCGCGGAAGGCGCGTTCCCACAGCCCGCAGACGTAGGTCAGCACGTTGGTCTTGCCGACCAGCGTCAGCTGCGAGGTGTATCCCGCCTTGCGGTCCTCGTCGTTGAGTCCGCGCCACGGATTGTCCTTGCCGTGGCGTTTCATCGCCAGCTCGAAAGCGAACTTGAGGCAGCGGTCGACCTGCTTGCGGGTGTAGACCCAGTTCTGGCAGGCGACCTCGTCGGGGGTCCCGGTCTGGACGCTGCCGCCCATGCCGGTATAGACGCCGCCGGTGTTTTCGCGGACGACCACATAGTCGATATCCTCGGGGCGCTTGTTGGCGAGCGGGGTCTCGACGCCGGGGAAGAGCTTGACGGGACGCAGGTTGATGTACTCGTCCAGCTCGAAGCGCAGCCGGAGCAAGATGCCCTTTTCGAGCAATCCGGGCTTGACCTTCGGATGACCGATGGCTCCCAGCAGCACCGCGTCGTTGGCGCGCAGTTTGGAAACCGCGTCGTCGGGGAGGATCTCGCCGGTGGCGAGGTAGTTTTCGCCGCCCCAGTTGAAGGTGGTCT
>CACZPY010000172.1 GCA_902783135.1 uncultured bacterium | reverse complement strand
GAACACGATGTCGCGCAAGTGGCGGCTGGCGGGCATCACGACCGTGCCGATGCGCGGACGGCGGAGTATCAGATGGTTGCGGACCAGCTCCTGCAGCGCCTGATGGGCATTGGAGTCCACGGTGCCGAATTTCGCGGCGATCTCGCGGGTGGTCGGCAGGCGGTCCCCGGCGCGCAGTTCGCCGCTGCGGATCTTGCGGAGATAGTGATCGACTATCCGCTGACGCATGCTTGCCCACGACTGCCGGGGCGACTTTTCCTCATCCCATGTTTTGTCGACATCCATGTTCCAGTTCTCCGGAAATGCTGCAGCTTTATGCAAAACGCCCGGTCCCGCGGCGATGCGGACCTCAACATCCGGTCTTCATCACCTCGATGCCGTGCGATCTCAACTTGCACTCGTCCTCCGCCGTCAATCCGGTGTCCGTGACCAGCAGGTCGATCTCCTCCAGCGAGGCGAAGCGGGTAAGCGACCGTCTGCCGAATTTGCCGCTCTCGGTGATGATCGCGCTGCGGTCGGCGATGGAGATGGTCTTCTTTTCCAGATTGGAAAGCGAGACGTCGGAGGTGTAGAACCCGTAATCCGCAAACGCGCCGTCGCAGCCGGAGATCAGCCATTCCACATGGTACTCCTCCAGCGTCCTTTCCGCCGCCGGTCCCACGAGATCCATCGACTTGCTGCGCAGTTCCCCGCCGAGCAGTATCACCTTGCAGCGGCGCTGGAACAGCGCCGACGCCACCGAAAGCGAATTCGTGATGATCGTCGCGGGCAAAAGACTCCGGCGCGCCATGATCCTGGCGAACGCCAGACAGGTCGTCCCGGTGCCGATGAACATCGTTTCGCAGGGCAGGATGCGGCGGCACAGCGCCTCCGCCAAGGCGAATTTCAGGTCGTTCAGCTCGGAAAAGGCGTTCTCCGGCTCGTAAGAGGCGGGCAGCGGGATCGCGCCGCCCCGGATCTGCACCAGCAGTTTTTCCCGTTCCAGCGCGCGCAGATCGCGCCGCACCGTCATCTCCGACACGCCGAGTTCCCGCGCCGCCGCGTGCAGTTCCAGCCTGCCGGTGCGCTGGATCATGTCGATGATCGTTTTTTTTCGCAGATCCATATTGGTCGACGCGGAGTGCCGCTTTTGACATTACCGACGATGATTTGTCATAAATTAACACCTCTTGTGCATGATGTCAAGTGTTAAATCTTAACAAAAAAATATCGGCAAATGGCGCTGATCGGCGCCGTCGCCGGTTGCTTTTCCGCTTGTCAGGCGATATTATAAGCAGCGAAGGATGTTCCGCAAGCGACATTATACCAAAAAACAACCTTTAAGGAATTCGAAAAATGGGCAAGTATGATCCCGCGCCGTATGAACTCGACCTCACCCAGATCCCGCACTTCGCCACGAGCGAAATACCCGGACCCCGCAGCAACGCGCTCCACGCGCGCGCCAAGGAGTATTACCGCGGCATTTCCGGTCAGGTGCGGCTCTTCCCCGTCGCCTTCGAGCGCGGTCAGGGCTGCATGATGGAGGATGTCGACGGGAACCGGTACATCGACTTTTCGAGCGGCATCTACGTCACGACCCTCGGCCACTGCCACCCCAAGGTCTCCGAAGCGGTCGCGAAGTACGCCAAAAAACTCATGAACTGCCACGACTTCACCACCGAGGTCAAGGTGAAGCTTTTGGAAAAGATGGCGGCGACGCTCCCCGGCGACCTCAAGTGCTTCCAGCTCTACGACTGCGGCACCGCCGCCGTCGAAGCCGGATTGCGCACCTGCCGCGCGGCGACCGGGAAACACGAGTTCTTGTCGTGCTTCATGGACTTCCACGGCAAGAGCGGTCACTCGATCGGCTGCGCCCGCATGACCAAGTTCAGCGGCCCCGCTCGCCCGACCGGCTTCTACATGGTGCCGCGCCCCGACACCTACCGCCCTTGGTGGACGCGCGAGGACGGCTCGCTCGACACCGAAAAGTACCTCGAATTCTACGATAAGTTCATCACCGAATCGACCACCGGACAGGTCGCGGCGTTCGTGCTGGAGCCGATCCAGGGCTGGGGCGGCTCGATCATGCCGCCGGACGACTTCT
>CACZPY010000171.1 GCA_902783135.1 uncultured bacterium | reverse complement strand
TCCCATGCGGGCTGCGCGCTCGCGGGCGACCCGCTCGCCATGAGCGTGTGCGGGCAAAAATAACTTCGAGCCCATTTGAGCGTTCCCGCAAACAGGCGTTGGCAGACTAACCTTTCCCGCAACGACCGGTGTGCGGCTATTTGTCGGACTTGTCCGACGTGTCCGACTGGTCAGACAATTCCGATAAACCGTTCCGGCGTTCGCCGCAAACAACCGTAAAGCCGGAAACTCCGCGTTCAAATGGAGTTTTTTTGCCGCAATTACCGTTTTTGCGACATTCAGCGGGTCGGCGGCGGGTCGGGGAGCGCGGCGTATTCCAGGAGTTTCGAGGTGCGGGCGCAGATCTCGGGGATCGGGAGCTCCGAGTAGATGCCCTCGTCCTCCATGCTCTTCAGCCGCGGCGCGCGGGCGAGTTTGGGCATGAAGCGCCGCCAGTCGATCTCCCCCAATCCCGCCACCCAGTGACGGTCGGATAAACCGTCGTTGTCGTGGATATGCGCGACGACGACTTCATTATACATCATGTCGAGGCACTCCATGATGTCCTTCCCGGTCCGTTTGGCGAAGATGTTGAGGTGCCCCGTGTCGCAGCAGCAGCCGAGGTACGGCGAAGCGAAGTGCCGTACGAGCTCGGGCAACACGTCGGGGCGGTCGATGTACTGCAGGCCGTTCTCGACCGCGATGACGACACGGTTTTTCTCGGCAACTTCGAGGATCGGGGTCAGCGTGCGTTCCAAGTGGCGCTTGGCGTCTTCGACACTGCCGTGATAGACGAAGTCGTTAAGAGGGTGCATGGTGTAGGTGGTGATGCCGAATTCCCCGGCGAGTTTTTCGATGAGGCGGATGTGGAGCTTCCGCGCGAACGGTATGAATTCCTCGTCGAAGGCGAGAAGATCGTACTGCTTGCCGAAGAGTCCGTGCGACCCGACAAGTTTGCCGAAGCCGCAGTTGTGGAGCTTTTTCAGCCGCGCCGGAAACTTGGGGTCCAGCTCCAGGAGCAGGCACCACCGGTCGTAGAGGGCGAATTCGTGGTGCCCGTGCTCGGCGAACTCGGCAAAAACACGTTCCCAATCGCGGTCGGCGAAACGGTCCCAGTCCAGAAAATGCGGAATATCTTTCTGCATGGCGCTTTATCTCCCGTCAATCGCCGTAAAACAAGCGGCGCACCGTGGCGCACAATTCGCTTATCGGGACGCCGTGCCGGACCGCCTCGACCTCGGCGTGGATGCTCCGGAGCTTCGGCGCGTTGAGCAAGAGCGGCACGATGCGTTTCCAGTCGACCGTGCCGCGCCCCGGCAGATCGTGGTCGTCGTGGAAACCCCGATTGTCGTGGACGTGACAGGTGAGGATGTGCGGCACCATCCGTTCGGCGATGTGCTCCTCCCACGGGACTTCCAGACCGACGTCGCGCCACGCCTTGCGCACTTGGCTTTCGGGGTAGTTCATCCCGACCTCCTTCATGTGGGCGTGGCCGACGTCGAGGCAGAGCCCGAGGTACGGCGACTGGTAGTGGTCGAGCGCGGCGAGGAGATCGTCGACCGAACTCAGCGGCCGGAAGAGGTTCTCCAAACAGATGACGACGCCGGTCTTTTCCGCCTCGGGCAGAAGTTCGTCGAGCGAGCGGTAGAGCGCGTCGCGGTGCCGATCGAGCGTGTACCCCGCGACCGGGTCGCTGCCGATGTGGAAGGTGCAGTTGCCGACGCCGAGGTCGCGGACGAACGCGAGGTGGAGCTTCTGCCGCGCGACGGTGAGCCGCCGCTCGCGCTCGACCGGGTTGAAAATATCGCTGTAAGCGTGGAACGGCGCGTGCGCGTCGACGAATTTCACCCCGGCGCGGTCGGCCTGGCTCCGCAGTTCGTCGATGAGATGATAATCCGCGTCGAGCATCTGCAGCAGGAACACGTTGACGGCGATATTGCCGCCCCCGGCGGCGAATTCGCACATATCGCGGTAGCGCTCCCCGGAAGAGAGCGGCAGCCAGGTGTGGTAAAAAGTCAGTGGCGGACGCTTCATGGTCGCATTCTCCCAGTCGTCACCCGAGGCGCGGATTGTCGAGGTAGTCGGCGGGGTTGTCGACGAGCAGGGTTTTCAGCAATGCGTCGGCCTCGTCGCCGTACTTGGCGCGGATCAAGGGCACCATGTCGGCAAGCACATGGGCGTAGCCCGGGCCGCCGTGGATCGTGAGCAGGTTTTTGAGGCAGACGTCGCAGGCAAGGAGCAGCTGCTTCGCGTAACCGTCCGAAACGAGGCGATACAGCACCTCCATCCGCTCCGCGTCGGCGGGGAAGCGCCCGTAGGAAGAGCCCGACGTGAACTCCTTGCCGAAGTTGTCGAATTCGAGGTACGCCCCGCGGTCGAGCACCC
>CACZPY010000170.1 GCA_902783135.1 uncultured bacterium | reverse complement strand
GGCAGACCGCACGGCTCGAAGAGCGACGGCATCAGTATGAAGTCGGAACCCGCCATGCCCTGCCGCGACAGCTCCTCGTCGAAGTCGCAGACCGTGACCCGGTCGTAGAAGCCGTGGAACGCCACGATGTCGCGGAAGACGTGCTGGTAACTGCCGTTGGCGACGATGGCGATCTGCAAATTGGCGTCGTAGTGTTTGTGGATGATGTCGTACAGCGACTCCGCGAGCAGCGTGCAGCCCTTCTGCACCGGGTCGAGGCGGCTCGGCCACAGGAACAACGGCGCGTTCTGATCGACCTTCAGCCCGGTGCGCTCCTGAAACGCGATCTTGTTGACCTGCTTCGCGGTCGCCTGATGGGCGGGGTCGAATTTCATCACGATATACGGATCGATCTCCGGCGAACAGTCGTCGTCCGGCGAGTTCAATATCCCCGAGGCGCACCCGGAGCGATACTTGTTGATGATCTCGGCGCGGATCCACGACGGGATGAAGTCGTGCCACCCTTCGACGATCTCGCGTAGGAAGGTCGGGCTGACCGTGTTGATGAAGTGCGCGGCGAAGATGCCGCTCGTCAGCATGTCCACATGGTTCGAGGAGCGCGTCTCCTCGTAGTTCACGGGCTGGCGCTCGTAGTAGAGGTCGCGCCAGAACTGCGCCGCGTCGATGCCGCGGTCCTCGATCTCCGCGAGCGTGGTCTTGCTGGTGTGGATGTTGTGCACCGTGAAGAGGCACGGGATCCCCATACGCCGCGCGGCGGCGGGGATCAGTCCCGTCATCCAGTCGTTGCAGTGGATCAGATCCGGCTCGACCGAGGGGATGATGTTGTTTATCACCTCGCGCTGAAACGCCAGCGCCTGACGCATCGTATCGTGCGAATAGTTGCTGTAGACCCGGTCGCAGTAGTAGAAGATGCGGTCCTCCGCCAGATGGATGCGGCTGTTGGACAGGTGGCTCATGTAAACCCGCAGCTCGTCGCTGATGAGCTTGCCGACGTCGACGTGGAACATCTGGCGGTAATGCGGCAGCGCCACATGGATGTCCGCGCCCTGCTTGAAGAGCGCCGCCACCAGACTTGCCGACACGTCCGCCATGCCTCCCGCCTTGGCGTGGAGATAGTGGCTGTAGTTGCCCATCCCCTCCGGCAGATAGGTGATCTCCGGAGTCACGACCAGTATTCGCGGATTGTTTCTGTTTTTACGCATGAAAGTTCAGACTTTCGTTTTGCCGCCGTCCCGCCGCGCGGGGTCACTTCGGCCAGCACATGAATCCCGGCATGCTGTTGTCCCATTCCGTACCCGCGGCCTTGATCCGGGCGGTCAGTCCGAAACGCCCCGCCGCGCGGCAGACCACTTCGCCCTCGTAGAGGAAGACGCCGTCGCCGCGCTTTTCCAAAAGCTCCAGCTTGGTCGGGTAGCCGTTGACGATCCGGTTGTGGACGTCAGCCTTGCCGCTGTAGGCGTCGACTTCGATCTGCTCCGGCGGCAGGTCGTCGAGCCGGACTTCGACGGAAAGTTTGATCTTGTCGCCGACGTGGATGTTCTCGAGTTCGCCCTGTACCACCGGGTTGGCGATGGAGATGCGGTGATTGCCGAAGTATTCGACCAGCACCTTCTTCTCGCCGACCAGCCGCTTTGCTTCGCGGGCGCCGTCGGAAGTGAGCCGCACGTACTCCTCGCACGCGGGAGTGTAGAAGTCGCGGTCGTAGTCCTGCACCATGCGGGTGCTCGAGAACCGACCCAGACCGGTGATGATCGACTCGCGCATCCGGTCGATCCATCGCATCGGCAGGTCGCCGACGCCGCGGTCGTAGAAGCTCGGGATGATCTCGTTCTCCAGCAGATTGAAGAGCTGCTGCGAGTCGAAGTTGTCCATGTCGTCGTCGTTGGTGAAGTACTTGTTCGTCTCGATCGCCCAGCCGTTGGCGCCGTCATACGCCTCCGCCCACCAGCCGTCGAGGATGCTGCAGTTGATGACGCCGTTGATCGCCGCCTTCATGCCGCTGGTGCCGCTGGCCTCCTGC
>CACZPY010000169.1 GCA_902783135.1 uncultured bacterium | reverse complement strand
CCCCGCAAACCGCGGTGACCTCAAAGCCGGGGTCACCGGGCGCAAAACATCATTTAATATAGCACCACGCGCAAACTTTGCAAACCGTTTCCAAGACTTTTTTCTGCTTTATTTCGTATCCGCAAGATGCGGCAAGCGCGGCGGGAAAACGGCATCCGCCGTCAAACCGGGCAAGCGCCGCTCATTCGGGACGGGAGGCGGCAAGCATCTCCTGCGCCTCGCGCAACACCCGTTCGACCGTTATCGCGGCGATGCAGCGGGCGGGCGTACCGAACGGACAATCCTGCTTTCTGCACTCGGTGCACTCCGGCTCGGGGGAACAGCGCAGTATCCGGTGCCCCTCCCCCAACGGCGACCACAGCCCTTCCCGGCTGTGCGAACTGTAGATCCCGATGCAGCGCAGCCCCGCCGCCGCCGCCATGTGGATGGAACCGGTATCGTTGCCGAGGTAGAACTTCAGCCGGGACATGACGCAGATGCTCTTCCTCAAATCCCGGGAGACGCCTTCGGCGTAGAAGGCGCGCCCCGGCGGCAGACTTTCCAGTACACGGCGGATGTTTTCGCGATCCTGTCCGCCGCCGAAGAACACCGGGACCCCGGGACCGTTCCGCGTGATCGCGCGCAGAACGGCGACGTAATTATCCAGCGGCCAGTGCGACACGCTTTTCTTGCCGCCGATGCAGACCGCGAACGGGATCGCATCCGGAGGCACTCCGAGACCGCGCAGAAAATCGTCCGCCGCCGCGATCTCCGCCGCTGAAAAGGCGAGCAGATGCGTGCCCGGAGCTATGGGGTCGTCCGAGTCGCAATTTATCCGCTCCAGCATGATATCCATCACCCGGCGGCGGTCTTCCGCGCCCGCCGCGTCGGGGGGGAGCGTCAGCCCCCGCACCGGATTGCGGCTGATGCGTTCGAGATAGCCCCGTTCCCGGGCGATCTTGCGCGCCAGCGTGCGCCCGTCGCGCTGAAGGAAAAAGACCGTATCGTATTCGCGGCGCCCCGGATAAGGGAAGAAGGACAGGAAACTCAAGAGCCGGAGCAGCGGCTTGGATATGCACCTTATCCTATCCACATATCCGGCGGAACGCGCCAGCTCGAGCGGAGAATCCGCCGCTTTGCTGCCGTGTTTGTTCAGCAGGCTTATCTCCGCCTCCGGGAAGCGCGCCCGGATGCCCGCCAGTATCGGAAATATCACCAGAATGTCACCAAGTGTGCCGGAAGTGGAAAGCAGTATTTTCTTCATCTTCGCATTTACTCCGAATCGCCGTTTCCGCCCGTCACGCGCGGAGCACGATGCCCCACCGCGCAAGCAGCTCGTCGCCGAGCGCCGACAGCGCCAGTCCGCCCAATATGAGAATGATCCCCGCGATCTTCGGCGCGGTGCAGCGTTCCTTGAGGATGAAGAACCCCTCCAGCATACCGATCGGCAATCCGAGCTGACGGAACGCCTGAACGTATGACACGTTGCTCACGAAGTTCATCGACATCAGCACCAGCAGATAGGTAAGCGACGAACACAGACCCGCCAGGACCGGCATCCACGAACGGCGGCGCCACATATCCGCGACCTCCGCACGGGTGGTCGGGAACGAGAGGGCGACGATCCACAGCACGATCGACAGCGTCGTGGCGCGGAACGAATAGTAGGTCATGGAGAGCAGCGGCTTCGACACCTCGGGGAAAGCTTCGCGCATCACGTTCTGCGACAGTTTGTCGAAGATGGTGTAAAGCGTCGTTCCGCAGGCGACCGTGATGATGAAAAGCATCCCGCGGTTCAGATAATTCTTCGGCTTGAAGTCGGAAAATTGCTTCAGCGGCATCATCAGGCAGCCGACGAAGACCACCGCCATCCCGACCATCGCGCAGGGGGTCAGCGTTTCGCCGATGCCGAAAAGCATCGTGAGCCCCGCGATGAACAACAGCGGCAGCGACCGCATCATCGGATAGGCGCTGGACATATCCAGCGTGCGGTAGGCGAGCACCAGTCCGAAGCCGTAAAACATCTCGCCCGCCAGCATCCCCGTCAGCGTCAGGTAGAAATTCGCCGGCATGGAGAAGAAATGGATCGGCGTCACGAAACGCACGAACGAACTCCAGATCGCCCCGATCGAGCCCAATATCGCATAGAAGCCGATCGTCATGCGCTCCTTTTTGGCGATCATGTTCCACGTGGCGTGGAGCCCCGCCGAAGCGACGATGAGGAAAAATGCCAACGGCGTCATTTCGACTTGGCCTCTTCCGGCGACGGCAGATAGAAGTTCCCCCGCTGCTGCTTCTGGATGCCGACTTTGCCGGCGGCGAAGAGCTGATCGAGGAGTTTGCCCACCTCGGCTTCGGGCTGCTGAAGCGCCAAAGCGAGATCGGGCAGCGTGGCGGGACGGCGGCGGATGAGTTCGAGGATGCGCCGCTGCGACTCGGTGGCGGAAAACGAGCATCCCGGCTTCGGCGCGCGGTAGCGGAATACGCCGACCGCCTCGACCGGCACGAACGGCGACAACGCCGCGATGAACCGGTGGGTGTTCTCGGGAGAGGACGGCGTGACGAAGGCTTCGACGCCGGGACGGTCGAGGGTGTTCAACTGGACGAGGTCGACGCGCATCGCCCGGATCAGCGAGACGAAGCGGGCGATCGAAGCGTCGCTGTCGTTGATCCCCGGGACGATGAATAGTTCCAGATTCACGCGGCTGCGGGTGTTCAGCGTGTACCGCGTCAGGTCGTCGACGAAGCGATCGAAATCGAAGCCCGCAACCGGACGGTTGATCTTCAGAAACTCCTCGGCGTTGGAGCCGTCGAGCGACGGGACCACCAGATCCACGTCGGCGATGTCGCGGATCAGCGCTTCGTCGCCGAAGAGCATCGCGTTGGTGAGCAGACACAGCGGATACTCCGGGTACTTGGACTTGACGAACCGCACCACATCGCCGATGCGGGAATTGAGCGTCGGTTCGCCGGAGCCGGAGAAGGTCACGAAGTCGAGTTTCGGGTGTTTGCACAACACCGCGTCGAGTTCCCGGATCACCTCGTCCGCGGGAACGCACTCGCTGCGTTCGCGCGTGAGGTCGGTGGTCCTGCCCGCCTCGCAGTAGACGCAGTCGAGCGGACAGGTCTTGGGGCGCACCAGATCGACGCCGAGCGAGACCCCGAGTCGCCGCGAAGCGATGGGACCGAAAACGTAAGCCATGATACGATCAACTCCTTGTGATGAGATGGGAAAAATTCATTCTCGAACCAACTTGAACCCCAGCGCGCCGAGTTTGCGCCGCAACTCCGCCGAACCGCCGGAAACGCGGTAGGCGAAAGGTTCGCGGCGAAGCGGCGCATTGCCGCGCTGCCGCTCGAATCCCGCGGGATCGCTTTTGAGGTCGCCGGACGCGCGATGCAGATCGAAGGTATGACAGACGATCCGGTGGATCTCACGCTCCACGGGAGCGTGTTCGTCCGCGACGATCCCGACCGGGTTGGCGGGGGGCGGCGGCACGGCGCGAAACGATTCGAGTTCCGCGATGCCGAAGAACTCCGCGACCGCGCGGACGGCGGCGGTGGTTCCGTTCGCCTTGCCGTCGGTGGAATACCCGGCGATATGCGGAGTGCCGAAGTCGCAGAGCTTCAACAGTTCGAGGTCGATATCCGGCTCGTTTTCCCACACGTCGATGGCGGCGTGAGCGACCTTGCCGGAGTCGATCGCCGCCTTGAGCGCCGCACCGTCGACCGCTTCGCCGCGGGCGGCGTTGACGAGGCACAATCCATCTTTGGCGGCGGCGAAGAAGTTTTCGTCCAGCAGTTTGACCGTCGGATATTTCCCCTCCGCGATCTTGGGAACGTGGAGCGTCACGAGATCCGCTTCGGCGGCGATCCGGGCGAGGGAGACGAACCCCGCCTCCCCTTCGGCGTCGGCGCGGGGCGGATCGTTCGCCAGCACGCGCATCCCGAGCGCCTCGCCGACCTTGACGGCAAGTTTACCGACGTTGCCGACGCCGATCACGCCGAGCGTCTTCCCCGCCAGCGGAACGCCGAAACCGGTCAGCACCGCCGCCAGATACTGCGCGACGCTCGCGGCATTGCAGCCGGGAGCGCTGCGCCAGTCGATGCCGAGCGCGGCGAGTTCGGCGGCATCGATGTGGTCGTAGCCGATGGTGGCGGTGGCGACGAATCTGACGCGGCTGCCCCGCAAAAGCGCCGCCCCGCACTTGGTGCGGGTGCGCACGATCAGAGCGTCGGCGTCGGCGACATCGGCGGAACTTATCGCCGCGCCCTTGAGGTAGACGACCTCGGCAAACGGTTCGAAGACGCCCCGGAGAAAGGGGATCTTGTCATCGGCGACGATCTTCACTTTTCCGCCTCCGGTTCGGCGCGACCGACGACCTCCTCGATGAAGTAGCGGGGACGCGCCCGGACATCGGTGTAGATCCGCCCGATGTACTCGCCGATCACGCCGATGCCGATCATCTGGATGCCGGTCAGCACGAACATCACGGCGAAGAGCGTGAAAACTCCGCTCTGCGCCCAACTGTCGCCGGACTCGGTCGCGAAACGGCGGATGATGATGTACAGACTCAACAGAAATCCGCACCCCGCTGAAAAGATACCGAAGTAGGTCAGCAGCCGCAGCGGGATGGTGGTCATGCAGGTCAGCAGATTGAACTGCAGATTGATGAGTTTCCAGAGCGAATACTTGGATTCTCCCACCGCGCGCTCGGCGTGGGAGACGGGGATCTCGCAGGTGTTGCGGGCGAAACTGTTGCCCAGTACGGGGATGAAGGTGCTGCGCTCGTTGCACTTCAGCATCGCCTCGACGACGAATCTCCGGTAGGCGCGCAGCATGCAGCCGTAGTCGGACATGCGGACCCCGGTCGCGGCGCGGGCGGCGCAGTTGACCACTTTGCTGGCATAGCGGCGGAAGAAAGTATCCTGCCGGTTCTGCCGGATGGTGCCGACGACGTCGTTGCCCTCCTCGGCGGCGGCGATCAGGCGGGGGATCTCCTCGGGCGGGTTCTGGAGATCGGCGTCGAGGGTGATGACGAGGTCGCCGCGCACGATCGAAAATCCCGCCATGATCGCGGAGTGCTGACCGTAGTTGCGGTTGAGGATGCACCCGACGACGCGCCCGGAATATTTTTCCGCCGCGGCGCGGATCATTTCCGCGGAGCGGTCGGAACTGCCGTCATCGACCATGATGAATTCGTACTTCTTCCCGCAGCCGTCCATGGTCTTGACGGTACGCTCGATCAATTCGTCGAGACACCCCTCCTCGTTGTAGACCGGGACCACCACCGAAACGAACTTGACCTGATATTTGGAACTGTCCATGGATCATTTTCCTTTTTCTTGGACTTGATTTGAGCTTGCAGTCGTATTTCCGCCGAGCGGGGACGTGACTATCCAGTACGCCTGCCGACGGTCGGATTTTCCGTACCCCGGCGGCCGGTCCTCGATGCGGTCCGGCCGGTCGACGTCGAGTTTCAGACCGCCCGCCGCGGCGCAGCGGCGCAGAAATGCGAGTTCGCGTTCGGGGCGGCACCGCGTGATGATCGCAAACTTCCCGCCCGGGCGGGAGGCGATCAGACGGCAAAATCGCCCGATCTCTCCCGCGGGATCGCCTTCGGAGTTCGGGATCACGGTGATCGCGCCCCGCGCCCCGGTGTAGAACAATACCACCGACGCGGAGGAGTTCCCCCCTATATGGATGATCGATTGCGGTTCGAAATTCGCCGTTTCGTGCTTCAAAAGCAGCAGAAACGGCTTCTCCGCCCGCAGTTCGCGCAGCGACGGGATGAGAAACGAGATCAGGCAGATCGTCAACAGCGTACCGCCGAGGATCGTCGACGCCAGAGCGGACGGCAGGCCGGAAAGCTGCGCCAGCGGACGCGTCGGATGGCTGTCCAGCAGCATGGCGAAGAGCACCACCGCGCCGGTGATCGGGCACGCCGCCAGAAACACCACCGGCAGATCGAAGTTCAACAGCCTTTTCCAAATCGGCAGCGCGACCGGGGACACCGCTCCCAATGCCGCGATCAGCACGATCGCGCCTCGGGTGATCGCCACTCCCCAGCGGTTTTCGAACGAATCTCCGCAGCGGAGCAGCTCCGCGGCGGCGGCGGTCGCCAGAAACGGGACCAGTGCCAGATAGTCCGTCCACGTCGCCCTCGGCAGCAGCGTCAGCACGACAAACCCCGCGCCGATCCCGGCGAGCAGCGACTTGATCTCGCGGGGAAGTCCGCGGAAGCGCCATACCGCCCCCGCCAGCGCCGCCAATACGATCAGCGCCCACGGCATGATCACGCGCGGCAGACTGCAGAAGCCGAAATAGAGCGGGTCGCTCCGGCTATCCCACCACAGAATAGCGATACGCTTTGCCGCCGCGGCGAAACCGTCGCCGCCGAGTTCCGTCAGGCGCGTCCAAAGCATGATCGCGGGATCGCCGAAAAGCAGCCGATGGCTGAAATACAAAGCCAAAAACGTCAACAGCCATGCCGCCGCCTCGCCCCACGAACCGCGGTCAGCCGTTCCCCGGCGCCACCGCCACGGCAACAGCAGTGCCGCCGCCAGCGCCAGAAAACCGACGCCGCCGTTTATGAAACCGAGCGTCAGCAGTACGCCGCGGACCATGGTATTGCAGAAGCCCCGATGCTCCGCGCCTTCGCAATAAAGCACCGCAGTCCAGACCAGCAGCGCCGCGGAGAACACCCCGGAACCGGAGTTGCGTCCGAGATACAGTACGCCGCAGCAGCCCAAGGTCATCCACGAACTCAAAAGCGCGGTCCCCCGGTCGAAGAGCATCCGCGCCAGCATCCGGCTGCCGACGATCAGCGTCAGCGCCGCCAGCGCCGAGGGCAGACGCCCGGAAAATTCGTTGATGCCGCCGAAAAACGACATCACGGCGACGCTCCACACCTCCAACGGGGGCAGACCGGGAAACGGTCGGAAGTTCACGCACAACGGCCACCACAACCCGAACTCGCCCGCTTCGCGCGCGGACTCGGCGATGCTCTGCTCGAAGCCGAAAAACGAGGCGCGTCCGAGCAGGGACACGAGCGCGACCAACGCACAGATCCAGAAGAAAAACTCCTGGCTCCGCAACGGATTGGTTCTGTCGCCGGGATCGTACATGTGCGCCACTCGCTATAAAGGGGACCTCACTTCCCCGCGAACACCTCTTTTGCGGCGGCGACCACGTCGCGCACGTCGTCGGGGCTCATATCCGGGAAGAGCGGCAGCGAACAGATGCGCTCGCCGTTGAAGTCGGTATTGGGCAGCGTGCCGGGAGCGATCCGGTAGGTATCGCGGTAATACTTCTGCGAATGGACGCTGCGGAAGTGCAGTCCGGTGCCGATGTTCTTTTCCTTGAGCTTCGCCATGAAGGCGTCGCGGGAGATCCGGTCGCTCACGACCCGCACCACGAACAAATGCCACGCGTGCACGAAATCATAACCGGACGGATCGGCGAGCGGCGCAAGTTCCGGCACGTCCTTGAGCAGCTTGCGGTAGAGCATCGCCAGTTCGCGGCGGCGCGAATTGATCTGCCGGATACGGCGGAACTGGCTCAATCCCAACGCGGCGCAGATGTCGGTCACATTGTACTTGAAGCCGGGAGAAAGCACCTCCGCCTGCGGCGAACGGCCGCGGTTCTGGCGGTCGAAGGCGTCCATGCCGATCCCGTGGAACTTCCAGCGGCGCACCGCGTCGGCGAGTTCCTTGGAGCCGGTGACGAACATGCCGCCCTCGCCGCAGGTGATGTTCTTGATCGCGTGGAAGCTGTAGATCGCGTTGCGCTTGCCGCCGATGTGCCGCCCCTTGTAGAAGGTGCCGAGCGCATGGGCGGCGTCTTCGACCACGGGGATCTCTCCGGCGGCGGCGTAGATGCCGTCCAAGTCGAGCGCCGCGCCCGCGAAGTGCACCGGCACGATCAGCTTGGTGCGCGGAGTGATCGCCGCCTTGATCGCCTCGGGAGTGACGAGCAGCGTATCCCGGTCGACGTCGACGAAGACGCACTTCGCACCGGCGAGTTCGACCATGTTGGCGATCGAGACCCACGTCATCGACGGCGTGATGACCTCGTCCCCGGGACCGATCTTCAAGACCTTCAGCACCAGATGCATCGCGGCGGTGGCGCTGGAAAGCGCCACGGCATGGGCGGCGCCGGTATATTCCGCCACGGCCGACTCGAACTCGGAATTGACCGGTCCGTTGGTGATCCACCCCGACGTCAGGACCTCCGTGACCGCCTCGACATCCTCGGCGGTCACGTTGGGGCGGGTGAACGGCAAAAACTCTTTACGCATGATGGTTTGCTCCCAGATTGTGAATGCGGTCCCGGAAGACCGCGATAATCTCTTACTTTTCCGGCGGATCGGAAATTCTTTTCCGCTTCGCCGCGTTCCAAAAACCGTCCAGTTCGGCGAGCGAGAAATCCTCCCATGGCCGCCCCGAGGCGGCGACCTGTTTTTCGACCTCGCGGAAGCGCATTTCGAATTTACGCGCCGCCGCGCGGGTCAACTCCTCCGCGGTGGCGCGGCGGCGCAGCCGCGCCAGATTCACCGCGGCGAAGATCAGATCGCCCAGCTCCTCGTCGATGTGCTCCTCGTCTCCCGAGGCGAGGGCGTCTTCGAGTTCGCGCACCTCCTCGCGGACCTTCGCCGCCGCGCCCGAAGCGTCGGGCCAGTCGAAGCCGACTTTCGCCGCCTGCTTCTGCAGTTCGGCGGAACGCGTCAGCGCCGACAGCGACCGCGGCACCTTGTCCAACCGCGACTCCGGCTTCGCCGCGCCCGCGTGTTCGCGCTCCTTGATCTTCGCCCAGAGCGCCGCCACCTCCTCCGGGGTGTCCGCGTTCGCGTCGCCGAAGATATGGGCGTGGCGGCGCACCATCTTTTCGTTGATCGAGCGCCACACGTCCGTCATCGTGAACTCGTGTTTTTCCTCGGCGATCACCACCTGAAACAGCGCGTTCATCAGCAGATCGCCCAGCTCCTCGCAGATCTCTTCCGGGGTGTCCGCATCAATGGCGTCGATGACCTCGGCGCACTCGCCGGCGAGCGACCGGGTGAGCGTCCGCCTGGTCTGCGCCCGGTCCCACGGACAACCGCCGGGAGCGCGCAGTATCCTCAATATCCGGAGCAGCGATTCCGCGTCGCAGCCGAAATCCCCGCGCGAGGTCCGGATCGTTCCGTCGTCCATCAGAAGGTGAACCCCACGTTGAAGTGAATGCGGAACCGGCTCTTTTCATGATCGGTGTTGTTCAGCACCGGATAGGCAAGGTCCAGGCGGATCGGGATGTTGAGCCACGGCAGCTGCAGCCGGAAACCGTAACCGGCGCCCATGTTGATCGACGAAAAGTTCATGCTGTACGAATCCGCCCACACCCCGCCGACGTCGAGAAACGCCGCGCCGCGCAAGGGTCCCCAGATCGGGTGGCTGACCTCGGTGGTGACGAGCAGCATCGACTGTCCGCCGATCGGCTTGCGGTTGTAGGTGGGCGAAACGGTGCGGTACTCGAAGCCGCGCAGCGAATCGCCGCCGCCGAGGAAGTAACGTTCGAAGACCGGCACGTCGTTGTCGTACTGGAAGGTGGCGACGGTGCCGATCTTGGCGCCGACCATCGCGACGATCGCCTTGTCGAAGAAGCTGTAGTAGTAGCTGCCCTTCGCCTCCAGACGGTAATAGTCGCGCGACGAACCCAGTATCCTCGGAGTGATCGATCCGAAGAGGTTGATGTTGTAACCTTCTGTCGGATTGGTCAGGCTGTCGCGGGTATCGCGGGCGAGCATGATCGACGGCTGACTGACGGTGAAGGTGCCGGAGAGCCCCTCGTCCTTGAAGTAATCCTTGAGCGAATGCGTGACGTTGGTCACGCGCACCACCTCGAACTTGTAGCCGACGGCGACGGTGGTGAAGTCGTCGAATATCTTCTTCTGCACCGAGGTGCGCCCGCCGACATGCCATTCGTCCCAGTTATCGTATTCGACGAGGTTCATGAACCCCGACAGCTCGAAGCGGATCGGCAGGTCGAAGAGCCACGGCTCGACGAAGTCGATGTTGAAGCCCGCGTTCTCGACGCCGTAGAAGCCGCGCAGCCGCAGCCGCTGACCGCCGCCGTAGAACCAGTTTTTCGGATTGGTGATGTCGAAATTATCGGTCGATATTTCCGCCATGCCGAAGACGCTGTTGACATCGCTCGCCCCGGCGCCGATGCGCAGATTGTAGCGGGTCGGTTTCTCCTCGACGGTGATGCGGACATCCTTTTCGTCCACGGCGTCGGCGTTGACGCTCGTCGCCTCGACCTTCTGGAAGTAGCCCATGCCCATCAGCCGCGCGCGGCTGATGTCGATGCGGTTGCGGTCCACCGGGTCGCCGGGCTGGATCGCCAGCTCCCGGCGGATCACCTTGTCCTTGGTATCGGTATTGCCGACGATCAGCACGTCGCGGACATGGTATTTGCGCCCTTCCTCGATCTCGAAGGTCACATTGACGATATGCTTTTCCACATCTTCGGAGCGCAGCGCCCGGCAGCTCACGTCGGCATATCCGAGGGTGTCGTAGAGGGCGCATATCGCGCGGCAGCTGTCATCCTCCAGCGCGCGCGAAAAGGTCTCTCCGCTCTTGAGGCGCACCCGCTCCAGCAGCACCGGCGACTCGAAGGTGGTGTTGCCGCTCACGGCAAGGGTGCCGACCTGATACGGTTCGCCCTCGCTGATCTTGAAGTTGATGTTGACGTACTCGGGATCGCTTTCGCGCGGAGTGAGCGTCATATCCTCGATCTTGAAGTCCAGATACCCGGCGTCGTGATACTTGTCGCGGAGCCGCGCCTTATCCAGTTCGAGTTCGCCGCGGTCGAGCAGTCCGTAGTTCAGAAAATCGTTTAGGAACGGCACGTAATTGAGGTAACTGAACTGGTTCGCGATGCTGTGCCGCAGATCCCACGGCGAAAACTTGGTCGTTCCCTCGAAGGTCACGTCGTCGACCTTGAGCCGCAGATTTTCCGTTATCTTGATGGTCAGCGCCACGCGGCCGGGACCGTCGGCGACCTGCGCGAAAGTCACGCTCACGTCCTTGTATCCCCGGTCGTGATAGAACTTGCGCAGGTTGTTGAGCGTTTTCCGCAACTCGAGGTCGTTGAGCAGCGCGCCTTCCGCCAGCGTCAGTTCGCGGCTGAGTTCGTGGGTCGGGAACTTGGAGTTGCCGACCAGTTTCAGCGAACTGATCCGCGGCTTGAGGCGCAGCCGGAAGACCACCCGCACCTTGCCGCCGGGAAGTTCATCCACCGACGCTTCCACATCCGCGAAGTTGCCGGTGCGGTACAGCCGCTTTATATCCTCGTCGAGGTACTCTCTGCGGTATTCGGACCCCCGGCGCAGCCGGATGTTGAGCGTCATCTGCTCCTCGGTCAGCCGGTCGACGCCGCTCTGCTCGAAGCGGATGTCGCCCACTTCGGCGGCGGCGAGCCGACAGCAGACCGCCAGCAGAAGCGGAAGCACCGATCTTTTTATTCCGAAGCTGCTCATGCACTCCTCAACGGGGTCCGAATTGATCACTGCCCGGCGCGGCGGGCACAAACTCCATCCGGGCGGGATAAAACAACAGTTTCACCACGCCGGTGCGTCCGTTACGGTTCTTTTCGACGATCCACTCCGCCTCGACGCTGGTCGCGGCGTTGTTCTTGGCTTCGTCGCGGTTGCGGTGCAGGAAAGTCACGATGTCGGCATCCTGCTCGATGGCGCCCGATTCGCGCAAGTGCGCAAGTTTGGGACGCGCGTTCGGCGAAGAGTTCTTGTCGATCTCGCGGTTCAGCTGCGCCAGCACCAGCACCGGGATATTGAGATCCTTGGCGAGCTTCTTGATGCCGCCGGAGATCTTCGCCACCTCCTGCTGACGGTTCTCGATCCGTTCGTCGGCACTCATCAGCTGCAGATAGTCGATCACTATGAGTTCCACGTTGTGCTGACTGACCAACCGCCGCGCCTTGGCGCGCAGTTCGGCGATCGAAAGACCGCCGGTCGGGTCGATCCAGATCTGCGCGTTTTCGATCTTTTCCGCCACGCGGCCGAGTTTGTCGAGGTCGCTGTCGAGAAAGGAGTGGTTCCAGAACGAGGACTCCGCGACCTGCGCCTCGGTGCAGAGCAGCCGCCGCGCGATCTGCTGTTCGGTCATTTCCAAACTGAAGAACGCCACCGCGCGCGGGTGGGTCGGATGCAGCGCCACGTTGCGGATGACGTTCAGCCCCAAGGTGGTCTTGCCGATCGACGGCCGCGCCGCCAGTACGAACATCTCGCCCTTCTTCAGGCCGCCGGTGTACTCGTCGATCGCGGCGAAGCCGGTAGGGATGCCGACTTCGACCTTGTTGTTCATGATGTCGATCAGCGACTCGACCTCTTTGGCGATCAGCTCCTGAATGCCGTAGACGGAGTGAGTCGCCTCGTCGTGGCGCACGGAGTAGATATCGCTCTCGATCTCATCGACGAGTTTGCCGATATCGATATCGCGGTCGTAGCACTTCATCAGCGACGAGGCGCAGACGTCGATCATCCGCCGCAGCGTCGCGTATTTGACGAGGATCCTGCACCACGCCTCTATATTCACGGTGGTGGAGATGGATCCGTCGAGTTCGGCGAGGTAGATCTCGCCGCCGACGGCATCGAGTTTTCCGCGCTCCCGGAGCAGCTGCGCCAGCGATACCAGATCGGCATTGCGGGTGGTGTTGTGCAATTCGACCAGCGTCGAATAGATCAACCGATGCGCCGGAGCGTAGAAGACCTCCTGATGGCCGAATTGCGAGATCGCCAAATCGATGCATACGCCGGGTTCGCGCAACATCGCCCCCAACACCGCGCGCTCGATCTCGAGCGCGTGCGGCTGGGCGCGATCCGGCAATACCCCGGCGGGCAGTTTGGCTGAATCGGAGTCCGCCATCAGATCCCCCACAGATTTAGGTTTCGGCGAATCCGACGGGGTGACGGAAGATCGTCCCGCGTTCCCCGCCGATTTCCCAAGCGCCGCGACTCCCGGACGACGGCGTTCCGCCGCCCGGAGCCCTGCGCTTCCGCGGTCGCGTCAACCGCGCACCACCCACACCTTCACCTTGGCGGTGACTTCGGCGTGGAGCTTCACATCGACCTCGTAGCTGCCGAGCAGCTTGATCGGCGGATCGAGTCTGATGCGGCTGTGCTCGATCGCGTAACCCTGCGCCGCGAGTTCGTCGGCGATCATCCGCGCCGTGACCGAACCGAAGAGCTGGTTGTCCTCGGTCGCCTGCATGGCGATCGAGATCTCCACTGCCGCCAGTTTCTCGGCGAGCGCCTTCGCGTCGGCGAGTTCCTGAGCGCGGCGCGCGGCGATCTGCGCCTTGCGCGATTCGACCAGCCGCAGGATGCCCGGAGTGGCCTTGGCGGCCAGACCGCGCGGCAGGAGATAGTTCCGGGCGTAGCCGGGCGCGACGTTGACCTCGTCTCCGGCGAGACCGAGGTTCTCCACGTCGTCGAGCAGAATCAACGAAACTTGTGCCATCTTTTAAATCCTCCTTGCGCTAGCGTTAGTAGACCAGCGCGATGATCCGGGCGCGCTTGACGGCGGTGGCGAGCATCTTCTGATGATCGAGGCAGTTGCCGGTGATGCGGCGCGGCATGATCTTGCCCTTCTCGGTCTGGAAGCGCGCCAGAGTCTCGGCGTCCTTGAAATCGATGTAACGAACTTTCGCCTCGCAGAAACGGCAGTTCTTCGGTTTGGCCGCGGTCCGGCGACGCCGTCCGCCCGTCTTTTTCTGTCCTTGCATGGATAAAAATCCTTTCGTTTGAAATAAACTATGGTTCGATATTTTTCAAAAATGATTTCCCTCAAAACGGGATGTCGTCCACCGGAGCGCTGCTTTCGCCGGCCTCGGGCATCGGCGGCATTCCGGGACCTCCCGACGGAGCGTTCCCGTAACGGCGCGCCTCGGGAGCCGCACCGCCGTCTTCGTAGCCGCGGTTCTCGCCCTCGGCGGCGCCGGAGCGCCGGTTCATGAACTGCACCTGATCGGCTATCACCCGCAGCCGCGAACGCATGCCGCCGCCGTTGCGGTCTTCCCACTGGTCGAGCTGCAGGCGCCCTTCGACCATGATCTGCGACCCTTTCGCCAGATACTGCTTGCAGTTCTTGGCGCTGTTGCCCCAGACCACCACGTCGACGAAGCACGTCTCCTCGGCGTCCTGCCCGTTGCTGCCGCGGTAACGGCGGCTGACCGCCATCCGCAGTTCGCAGACGCTCTGACCGCTCGGCAAACCGCGCAGGTCGGGGTCGCGGACGAGATTGCCCAACAAAAACACTTTGTTCAACGATGCCATTTTTACGATCCCTCCTGTTGTGCCTGCGGTGTCGAATTACTGCCGGCGTTCTCCGTGTTCCGTTCAGTCGAAATTCAGTTTGACTTCGCCGGCGTTTTCCGGACGGTCGTAGATCAGGATGAGGTTGCGCAGGACGCGGGCGTCAAGCTTGTACTTCTCCTTGATCTCGCGCACCTTGTCGGCGCCGAGCGTGAACACGAAATCGAAATACAGCCCCGCGCGGCGCTTGTTGATCTCGTAGGTGAACTGTTTGCGTCCCATCGGGATCGCCGCCTCCATCTTGCCGCCGAGCGACTCGATGAATTCGGAAAGTTCCTTGCAGAAGGACGCGCCCTCGTCATCCGCCTTGCGGATGTCCAGAATGAATACCGCTTCGTATTTTTTCAAAGTAATACCTCAAGTTATTGGTTTTGCTTGTTGTTTTCCTGATCCTGCGCCGGGTCGGCTTCCCGGCGGTTGACTTCGTTCATCGCCAGATTGAACGGAACGCTCAACACGAGTTTCACCGCTTTGACCGCCGAATCCAGTTCGGCGTCGAACCGTTCCTGTTCCTCGGGGGAAAAGGCGCTCAACACATGGTCGACCACCTCGCCGCGGTGCTCCGGACGACCGATCCCGAGGCGCAGACGCCGGAAATCGGCGCTGCCCAGCTCGGAGATGACCGACTTGAGCCCGTTGTGCCCGCCGTCGGAACCGCCCCGCCGCAGCCGCAGTCTGCCCAGCGGCAGATCCATGTCGTCCGAAACGATCAGGATCTCGGAGGGCTGAAGCTGCAGCCTGCCCGCCGCGCGGGCGACCGCTTCGCCGCTCAGGTTCATGAAGGTCAGCGGCTGCTGCAGATACAGCGGCTTCTGCCGGAACCTGCCGGAAAAAAACCGGCTCGACGCGGTGCGGCTCTCGGTGAACCTTCCCGCAGGCAGGGAGGCGAGCAGACGCTCGATCACCATGAAACCGGCGTTGTGGCGGCTGGAGGCGTATTCCGCCCCCGGATTGCCGAGCCCGACCACCAGTT